>CAYZRM010000083.1:0-7696 GCA_964480845.1 uncultured Coxiellaceae bacterium
TTAGAGCAAGTAAGAGAAGGTCAGCTGCAGGTAGTTGTTTTATTGATTATTGCAGTGGCTGTAATCGGTGTTGTTGCTTTTGTTACGTTTGTTGAGAGGGCGCAACGTCGAATTACAATTAATTATGCACGTCGGATGCAAGGTGGCAAGGTCTACGCTGCTCAAACCAACCATTTGCCGTTGAAAATTAACATGGCGGGCGTGATTCCTCCTATTTTTGCTTCCAGCCTTATATTATTTCCAGCAACCATTGCTCAGTGGTTTGGTCATACTAAAGGTTTTGAGTGGCTAGGTACTTTAAGCATCTCGTTGCAACAGGGTCAACCATTGCATATGTTATTGTTTAGTATTGGAATTATTTTCTTCTGCTTCTTCTATACGGCTTTAGTGTTTAATCCTAAAGAAACAGCAGATAATTTGAAAAAATCTGGTGCATTTATACCTGGTATACGTCCAGGCGAGCAAACAGCGCGTTATATTGACACTGTCATGACACGTTTGACGCTAGCCGGTGCGATTTATATTACTCTAGTATGCTTGTTACCTGAGTTTCTAATTTTAGCTTGGAATGTACCTTTCTATTTTGGCGGCACATCCTTGTTAATTATTGTTGTAGTGGTAATGGACTTTATGGCTCAAGTTCAGGCTCATATTATGTCTTATCAATATGGGGCACTATTGAAGAAAGCGAATTTACGTGGTGGTAGCAGTTTAGGTATGCCGCGCTAAGTTCTTGAGTTGAACTGATATTTTGGGGTGAGAAATGAAAGTAGGTGCGTCAGTAAAAAAAATTTGCCGCAATTGCAAAATCATCAAGCGTAACAGCATTGTTAGAATTATTTGCAAAGAAAAGCGTCATAAGCAAAGACAAGGTTGATTTATTTCTAATTGGATATTAAAATCATGCACCTTTTGTATGATTTGATTCAATTGTTTACGTAAGTGTAAGATTGTTAGGAGTAATTGAATGACTGCCCGTATCGCAGGCGTAATAATACCAATGCAGAAGCACGTTGTTATCGGGCTTACTGCTATATATGGTGTTGGTAGACAAAGAGCTAAAGACATTTGTGATTCAGCTAAAATCGAACCAACAAAAAAAGTAAAAGATTTAACAGAAGCCGAATTAGATGTTTTACGTGGTGAAGTCGGTAAACTCCGTGTGGAAGGTGACTTGCGTCGTGAAATTTCCATGAATATTAAGCGTCTAGTTGAATTGGGTACCTATCGTGGCGGTCGTCACAAGCGTGGTTTACCTGTTCATGGACAGCGAACCAAGACTAATGCGCGTACACGCAAAGGTAAAAGAAAAAGTAAATAATTAGGGTAGATATCTAATGTCAAATGCACCAATTACAACTGAAGCTGCACAAGCTGAAGGTTCTAAAGCTACCGGCGCTACAAAAGCACCTGCAGCGGCTGGTAAAACGGCAGGTAAATCACGTAAAAAGATCAAACGCCAAATTAGTGATGGTATCGCTCATATATACTCATCTTTTAATAACACTATTGTCACCATTACAGACGTTCAAGGTAACTCTGTAGCTTGGACAAGTGCGGCTAGCTGTGGTTATCGCGGTTCACGTAAATCTACCCCTTACGCAGCTGGTGAAGCAGCACAGAAGGCTGGTACTGCAGTAGTTGAAAACTACGGCATGAAGAACGTGCAAGTACGCGTTAAAGGTCCTGGTCCTGGCAGAGAGTCTGCAATTCGCGCACTCCATTCTGCAGGATTGAAAGTGGTTTCTATTACTGATGTGACCGGTATTCCGTTTAACGGCTGCCGTGCTCCAAAGAAAAGACGTGTATAGAGAGGGTATAATTAATGGCACGGTACTTAGGTCCTAGATTAAAGCTTTCCCGTCGTGAGAAAGCAGATCTTTTTTTAACTAGCGGTGTTAGAGCCCTAGACACTAAATGCAAATTAGATATCGCACCAGGTCAACACGGTGCTCGTCGTGGTCGTGAAACAGAACACGGTATCCAATTACGTGAAAAGCAAAAAGTAAGACGTACCTATGGTGTTTTAGAACGTCAATTCAGAAATTATTTTAAGAAAGCTGCTCGCTTGAAAGGCTCTACCGGTGAAAACTTGTTAAAGCTATTAGAAAGCAGGTTAGATAATGTTGTTTATCGTATGGGTTTTGGTTCTACCCGTGCTGAAGCTAGGCAGTTGGTGAGCCACGGTGGTATTTTAGTAAATGGCCAGCGTGTTAATATTCCATCTTTCTTGGTATCTGCTGGTGATGTAGTCAGCGTACGTGAAAACTCCAAGCAACAATTACGTATTCAGTCAGCAATGACATTAGCTCAAGCGCGTGCTGCTTGTGCATGGTTAGAAGTAGATACAACTGCACTCAGTGGTACCTTCAAATCTATGCCAGACAGAACAGATTTTGCTGCTGATATTAATGAACAGTTAATTGTTGAATTGTACTCTAAATAGTCTTCTGGGATAGAGAGGTTGTTACATGCAAAATAATCCATTCGATTTTTTAACACCTCGTGAAATTGCTGTTGAAACGATTTCGCCATTTCATGCGAAAATCACTCTGGAACCGCTAGAGCGCGGCTTCGGACATACATTAGGCAATACTTTGCGTAGAATTTTATTATCTTCTATGCCTGGTGCTGCTATTGTTGAAGTCAAAATTGATGGCGTTCTGCATGAATACAGCGCGATCTCTGGCGTTCAAGAAGATGTTGTTGAAATCCTTTTAAACTTAAAAGGTGTTTCAATCAGGATGCACGGCCGACACGAAGTAACCTTAAAGTTACATAAAAAAGGTGCGGGCCCTGTTGTTGCTGGCGACATTGAAGGCGAACACGATGTTGAAATCGTTAATCCAAACCATGTTATTGCTCACTTAAATGAAAGTGGTGAGTTGAACATGGCGCTAAAAGTTTCTGTCGGTAGAGGTTATCAACCTGCTGCGTCTTTATCTAACAAAGAAGAAGGCAAGTCAGTAGTTGGTGGCTTACATCTTGATGCTAGCTTTAGCCCTGTTTTACGTGTTGCTTACACCGTTGAAAATGCGCGTGTGGAACAACGTACGGACTTGGATAAGTTAGTTATTGACCTTGAAACCAATGGTACGCTAGATCCTGAAGAAGCGATTAGACGTTCTGCAACTATTCTGCAACAGCAGTTAGCTGCGTTTGTTGATCTTCAATCAGCGCCTTTAGTTCAAGAAAAATTATCACGTGAAGATTCAGTGAACCCTATTTATCATCGTCCAGTAGATGATTTGGAATTAACGGTTCGCTCAGCGAATTGCTTAAAAGCTGAAAATATTTTCTTCATTGGTGATCTTGTACAACGTACAGAAGCTGATCTTTTAAGAACACCAAACTTAGGTAAAAAGTCTCTGACCGAGATTAAGAATGTTTTAGCTGCTCATGGCTTAAGCCTGGGTACTAAAATTGAAGGGTGGCGTTCACCAGCATCTGCTGATGGAAAATAAAAGATAGTTTTGAGTGAAACTAGTAGCTATGCTGCTAGTTTTTCGCAATGGGGATTCTTAAGAGAACGATACTCGTCCTCTTAAGTGCAAGCAAAAGCCTAGCTTTTGCGCAGTATATATAAACAAGCGAGGGTTCCTGAGTATTTGCCAGGAATTCCTGATAAAAAGGGTTTCTAGTTATGCGTCATGGTAATAGTGGTCGTGCGTTAAGCCGAAATAGCAGCCATAGAAAGGCAATGTTTAAAAACATGATGGTTTCCTTACTACGTCATGAAATGATACAAACAACACTGCCAAAGGCAAAAGAATTAAGAAGATTTATTGAACCTATGATTACGCTTGGTAAGCAAGATACCTTGCATGCGCGTCGTTTAGCGTTCTCTCGTTTACGTGATCGTGAAATTGTTCAAAAACTATTCGATGATATCGGGCCTTTCTTTAAAGCACGTCCAGGTGGCTATATCCGTATTTTAAAATGCGGTAACCGTAAAGGTGATAATGCGCCTATGGCTATCATTGAATTGGTTGATCGTCGTGATGAGGCTGCAGCATAAGCCTTTTGTAATAGTTGCGAGTGGTAGATTATTAAAATATAATCCACCACTCTTTTAAAGATGTTCTAATTGGAACGCGTTGGAGTGTTTTCAAATGTACGCAGTAATTATTAGTGGCGGTAAGCAATATCGCGTTGTTGAAGGGCAAACCCTTAAGCTTGAATCCTTAGAAGGAGAAGTAGGCGCGAAATTCGACTTTGACCAAGTATTAATGGTTGGTGAAGGTGAGACCGCAAAAGTTGGTCGTCCATATTTAACTGGCAGCAAAGTGTCTGCAGAAGTGGTTTCCCATGGTCGTCATAAAAAAATTCATATTATTAAGTTCCGTCGTCGTAAGCACCATGAAAAATGGCAAGGTCATAGACAAAACTATACCGAAGTTAAAATTACGCAAATTCAGGCTTAATAGTTCTATTTAGAGGTTTACAGCAATGGCACAGAAGAAAGCTGGTGGTAGTACACGTAACGGTCGCGATTCTAATCCCAAGTACCTTGGTGTGAAGCGTTTTGGCGGCCAATTAGTTCAAGCTGGTGAAATCCTAGTGAGACAACGTGGTACAAAATTCCACCCAGGCACCCATGTAGGTTTAGGTAAAGACCATACTTTATTCGCTTTGAAAGCTGGTCGAGTGGTATTCGGCTTCAAAGGCGCAATGCATAAAGCATGTGTTAGCATAGAGCCAGTTGAAGTAGCATAAGCACCTGCTTTTGCTATCACAAACAGTTCAGAAAAAACCTCGTTTAAATGCGAGGTTTTTTTTTAGCTTTATATGAAATATTAGTGGCTATGCCGATAGGTGCGAATATTGGTATAAGAAAATGCTGTCATTGCGAGCCTAGCGAAGCAATCCATAGTACGGGTGAATTCAAAAGAGCTACCTGGATGCTTTCGCTGTGCCCGCAATAACAGCAAAAGCAAGCCCTGTTATCCATAGGGTAAAAGAATATAGTGCATAACGCATAACATTAATAAATTTATACGAGTAGTGATCATGAAATTCGTTGATGAAGCAACAATCACCGTTCAAGCTGGTAAGGGCGGAAATGGTGCCTGCAGTTTTCGCCGTGAAAAGTTTATCCCTTTGGGCGGCCCAGATGGCGGTGATGGCGGTGATGGCGGTAGTATCTATCTACGTGCAGACGAAAGTATTAATACTCTTATCGATTACCGCTATGTACGCCGCTACGATGCCGAAAATGGCCAAAGAGGCGGTGGTAGTGATTGCACTGGTAAAAGTGGTGCTGATTTGTATCTGCGTGTCCCTGTTGGCACGATGGTCTATGATAGCGATACAGACGAATTAATTGTCGATTTAGCAGCGCCTAATCAAGTAGCCTGTGTTGCGAATGGTGGCCGTCATGGTGTTGGTAATGCGCGCTTCAAAAGTAGTGTGAATCGCTCTCCAAGAAGAACCATTCCTGGCCAAGAAGGTGAAAAGCGCAATCTCAGATTGGAGCTAAAAGTATTAGCCGATGTTGGCTTAGTTGGTTTGCCAAATGCGGGTAAGTCTACCTTGGTTAGTTCCATGTCCGCAGCTCGCCCTAAAATTGCAGATTATCCTTTTACCACGCTTTATCCGGCATTAGGTGTTGTTAGTGTTTCGAGGTTCAGGAGCTTTGTGATGGCGGATTTGCCAGGCCTAATTGAAGGTGCTGCAGAAGGCGCTGGTTTAGGCATTCGTTTTCTAAAGCATGTCTCAAGAACACGTTTATTATTCCATGTTGTGGATGTTGCACCAGTTGATGGTGGCGATCCTGTCGAAGCAGTTAAGTCTATTGCAGAAGAGCTAGAAAAATATGATCCTGATTTAGCTAGCAAAGAACGTTGGTTGGTATTAAATAAAACAGACTTATTACCTGAAGATGAAGCTAAGGTGTTGTGTGACGATATTATCAGGCGTTTAAATTGGGCGGGTCGTGTGTTTGTCATCTCTGGATTAGCCCAGCAGGGACTGGATTTGCTAGCACAAGAAGCCATGAATTATCTGGAAGATGGTAGTGAAAAAGAAGATTGGGAATAATTTCTGTTATTAGCGTCAATGGAGAAGGGAATAGGGTGATGCAGAGCGAAACAATTAAGTTGCCTGAGCTAAAGCTGGTTGGTATTACTGCAAGAACAAACAATAAGCATCTGTTTGAGAGTGATCCGGCCACTAATATTGTTGCAGCAACTGTACAGAAGTATTTTTATAATCAGCTAGCTGAGAAAATTACTCTACGTAAAAAGCCTGGGGTAACATTTTGTATATACACTCATTACGAAAGCGATGTTACTGGCGATTACACATATTTTATTGGTGAAGAAGTAACTTCTTTTGGAAAAATAGAAGAAGACTTGGAAATATTAAATATCCCTCAGCAAAATTATATCAAGTTCACTAATCAACCAGGCCCTATGCCATCTGTCTGTATAGATATGTGGAAAAATATTTGGCAGATGAGTGCTGTTGAGCTAGGTGGTGAAAGAGCTTATGTGGCTGATTTTGAAGTTTATGATGAGCGTAGTCGTGATCATCAAAATACTAGTTTAGATATATACATTGGTATAAAAAGTTAGAAGGCCGGCATGAGAATTGCTTATACAACAACGTTTAATGCCTTAAATGTTCATGAATGGTCAGGTACCCCGTATTACATGGCTAAGTCTTTCGAGCAAGTGGGGAATGAAGTTGAATATATTGGTTCTTTAAAGCAGCAACAGTAATAAAAGATAATATTAATGGTATGAAATTTAGCTTGCACGCGCAGATCACACAATACTGCGATTATATCATAGCGATTATGCAAGACCGTACGCAATATAATGAGCTCGCTTTATCTGCCTATAATGAATTTGTAACTCGGTTGAATTGGAAAGTATCGAGTTCTCTCGTAACAGCGTTAATTGATACTGTTCGCTAGTGAATCGCTGGCATGGTTTTGAGCTAAGTTATTATGTTATATGCAGTAAAAAATACGCTAAAAGTTTTGGTATTTTTTATATAAACTCTAATCATGTATTTAATGTAGATGATTATAATGACATATGGCGGAAAAGTTAGGCCTTGCTGGACTGCACGCGCTTTTTTTAGGGAAAATTCGAGGTATGTAAGAATTTGAGAGTGAGCATCGTTTTGCTCTGGAGGATTTGGTGCGTGCTAGAGTATTTGGTATTGATACGGCTTTTGCTGAAATATCTAATCCTTATTTTAATAATCCTATCCTCCTCTGCGTTTGCAGAAGATGTTTATATGGGATGCCCAACTAAAGATTTTATTTATGATGGAAAGGTCTGGTCTTTTAATGATTGGTATATTGGTGGTGATGTAAGGCCTCTGGCTGGTCGTTATTTTCTGGCTAAGATGAGCGCATCAAAATCAAAATTTGGTGCCCCAGCTACTTGTATATATACGCCTAATGGTGAGCCTTCTAATGATCAATATGATGGGAAAAGAACTATTGTGATGGTGTCTCCTGAGTCCTTAACGCTAGTGCCTGGTCGAGGGGCGTGGCAATATTATGGGCCAGGCCGTAGTATGTCGTGTTTTGATTCGGATGCTTGCTTATTTAAAATGATAAATTAAAAATATCTTTAGCGACAGACAGATCAGGACGCAACGCCTGATCTGTTGTTATGTTATATGCTATGGATAGGTTCTTTTTAAAAAGAATGGTCTGTTATAAATGATGAGAAGCAGT
>CAYZRM010000084.1:0-7601 GCA_964480845.1 uncultured Coxiellaceae bacterium
TTGGCGTGTGTGGGTTATTTGATTTTTTCCATGGGGTGGAAGGCGCTGCTACTGGCCCAGTGTTTTTATTAGGCTCATTAGGTATAGTCTCAGTGGAATCTTTTATTTCTTTCATGTTGCTCGTCGTTATTTCTGCAGTGTGTTTGGTAACAGTTTCATTACTTGTTGATTTTAATTTAAGTGGTTGAACATCAATTCCTAGACTTTTGAAAATATTATTTATCCATTCTGCGACAATATTATGTATCTCAATTGGATTTATTGTTGGATTTTGTGTAACAAGATCTTTTATTAATGCTGTCATGGAGTCTTTCAAATTATCGATAGGATTGGTTTGAGCTTGTGCTTGTTCCTTTAACTTGCTTATACTTTCAGGTTTTAAATTTTCAGAGTTCGCGTAAATATCATCCGTTATATGAAGTAAACTTTCCCAGGTTTGTTTA
The DNA here is from genome assembly GCA_964480845.1 of uncultured Coxiellaceae bacterium. Taxonomy (GTDB): domain Bacteria; phylum Pseudomonadota; class Gammaproteobacteria; order DSM-16500; family DSM-16500; genus Aquicella. Next base: position 444 of record CAYZRM010000084.1, read on the forward strand.
ACTTGATTAGACGATTCATCTGATATATCGATTTTCAATTTATTGCTAAGATCGTTTACTGCATCAAGCGCTTTAGTTGTAAATGTGGGTAGTTGTTTGCTAGTATTTTTAGTGGAGGTGCTAGCTGGTTCTTCAGATTTTTTCTGTTCTATAATAGTGGGCTTGGTAATGGTTTCGTTATCAGCTGGTTTCTCTGATTTTTTCCATGAACTAGATGATGGTGCTGTTACTGATTCGGTATTTTTGCTAGGAATATCGGAGGCAGTCTGTGCAGTGTCTCTTTTATCTGGCATGTTTCCGGTAACCATTTGCATAATATAGCTGGCAGCTGCTTCATTGTTTGAGGTGGCATTACTCTTTTGGGTTAAAGTTGGAGGTGGTGTTGGTTTTTTTAGTGCGCTGATGCTAGTCAATAAGGCAACTTTTTGGCGAACAAGCGTTCTTTCATGGTCGCTTAGTGGGAGTATATTTAGGTGGCTTGGATCATAAATCTTAGATAGGGTAGCTAGGTCATTATTTTTTCTTATATGGTCCATATAGCTATATGTATCGCTATTTTTATGTATAGAAGCACTTATTTCTTTATTAATTGTTTCTAAGGTTTCACTCAGGATGGGGTCAGCTACATTAACAGCGACATGGTGATTGTCTGGAAATTTGAGCATATACTCTACGAGAATCTGTGTCCAAGGAAAGTAAAAGCTATCCCTTTTCTTAAATTCTTCAGTTTTTTGTGGTATTGCTTCTACGAAATCAGACATAAATTTTGCAATTAAATTATTTGGGCTATCAGGTTGATTGCTCAATCTTTCTTTAATGTTTTTAGCATTTTCTACCAATGTTCTTAGGCTCTTCGAGTAGTTCCTTGCTTGTTTTGGAGAAAGTGACTCTTCTAACGTTTTATTAATAGAGGTAATTAAAAAATCAATCTGTTCATGTGCATTTTCTTTTGTCATCACAACTGCCTCAGTGTCTTTTTTCTTTCAGTATACCTTCCCTTTATTATTATATTCTTAAACAGGTATTTTTGTTGTCTGGTTGTCAGCACCTTGTTACCATGTTCCTAATTTTTAATGTAAAAAAGGATAGTGCCATGTCGTATCAACACGTTACCCTCCCTACTGCAGGTCAAAAAATAACCGTAAATAAGGATTTTTCCTTAAATGTGCCAGATCAACCCATTATTCCTTATATAGAAGGGGATGGCACAGGCGTTGATATCACACCGGTAATGAAAAAGGTCGTTGATGCTGCTGTTGAAAAAGCTTATGGCGGTCAGCGCAAAATTGAGTGGATGGAAATTTATGCTGGTGAAAAAGCAACCCATGTTTACGATAAAGATACATGGTTGCCTAAAGAAACCATTGATATCGTTAGAGATTATGTTGTGTCTATTAAAGGTCCATTAACCACCCCTGTTGGTGGTGGCATCCGATCTTTAAATGTGGCTTTGCGCCAAGATTTAGACTTATATGTGTGTTTGCGTCCTGTACGTTATTTTAAGGGTGTACCTAGTCCGGTAAAAGAACCATGGAAAACTGACATGGTAATCTTTAGAGAAAACTCTGAAGATATTTATGCTGGCATTGAGTGGGCTGGTGATAGTCCAGAAGCTAAAAAAGTCATTGATTTTCTTCAAAATGAAATGAAAGTGAAGAAGATTCGCTTCCCTGAGCATTGTGGTATTGGTGTTAAGCCTGTTTCTAAGGAAGGCACTTCACGGCTAGTGCGCAGTGCCATTTTATATGCAATTGATCATGATAAAGACTCTGTTACCTTGGTGCATAAAGGTAATATCATGAAGTTCACTGAGGGTGGATTTAGAGATTGGGGTTATCAGCTAGCACGTGATGAATTTGGGGCAACCCCTATTGATGGTGGCCCATGGCATAAAATGAAGAATCCAAAAACAGGGAAAGATATTGTTATTAAAGATGTGATAGCCGATGCTTTTTTACAGCAAATTTTGTTAAGACCGGATGAATATAGTGTGATTGCGACATTGAATTTGAATGGCGACTATATCTCTGATGCGTTAGCAGCTCAAGTAGGCGGTATTGGTATTGCTCCTGGTGCGAATATTGGTGATGGTGTGGCTATGTTTGAGGCAACTCATGGCACTGCGCCTAAGTATGCAGGGCAGGATAAGGTAAACCCTGGTTCTTTAATTTTATCTGCTGAAATGATGCTAAGGCACATGAACTGGAATGAAGCGGCCGATCTTATTATTAAAGGGATGGATGGTGCGATCGCGAAGAAGACGGTCACCTATGACTTTGCTAGATTGATGGATGATGCAACAGAAGTCAGTTGTTCAGGATTTGGTGATGCCATGATTAAGTCAATGTAGTTGATTTTGATTATAAAAAGGGCGCTTATGCGCCCTTTTTTATTTTAGCCGAGGTTCCCTTCGGTGTTATCAGTACTCCTGGACAACAGAAAAAGCGATTTTGTCCAGACTACTTCAAACTTTATGATGTATAATTAATAATCAGATATGGATTAGCGGTTAGAATAATAGCAAAAAAACGCGTGATCTATTCTTCTCATTATAACCTGAATTTATTCATTTTTATCATCCTAGTAATTATTTTTTTAAACTAAGGAAAACCATAATTCCATAGTCGATAATAAAGGTAAACAATATAAGTAAGAACAGAATTCAGGAAGTAAAAACGAAGGGATGCAAGTTTGACCGTCTGAGTGTTAAGACCAGGCGGAATTAGTGTGAGGAGGGTAGGACCATGTTGGACAAAGAGCTAGAGTATACGCTGAATGCTGCTTTCAAAGATGCACATGGCAAACGCCACGAGTTTGTAACCGTTGAGCATTTGTTATTAGCATTACTGGAGAATAGTTCAGCAGCAGATGTGCTAAAAGCTTGTGGCGCTAATATTATTCGACTACGCAGTAACTTGGCTGAGTTTATTGATAGGACAACACCGGTTATACCTACAAATATTCATGATCGTGATACGCAGCCTACGCTTGGTTTTCAGCGCGTTATTCAGCGTGCTGTTTTTCAGGTGCAATCTGCTGGTAAAACAGAGGTGACAGGTGCTAATGTGCTTGCTGCTATTTTCAGCGAGCAAGAAAGCCAAAGCGTATATTTTATACGTCAAGAAAATATTAGCCGTCTTGATGTCATTAACTATATTGCACATGGCAGTTCAAAGCCAAGATCTCCATCACAAATCAATGATCAGCAGCAACCACAACAACATCCATTCAATCATTATTCAGAAGAAGGTGAAAATGGAGGCGAGGAGGGTGGTTCAAGTCCTTTGGAATTATATACAACTAATTTAAATGCGCGTGCTAAGTTAGGCATGATAGACCCACTCATTGGTCGAGAAGAGGAAATTGAACGAACAATACAAGTATTGTGCCGTCGTCGAAAAAATAATCCGCTACTGGTTGGTGAAGCAGGTGTTGGTAAAACTGCGATCGCTGAAGGTTTAGCACGTTTAATTGTGGAAAAGAAAGTCCCTTCTATTTTAGAAGAAAGTGTTATTTATTCACTCGACCTTGGCAGCTTGCTAGCCGGCACAAAGTACCGTGGTGATTTTGAAAAACGTTTAAAAAGCGTATTGCATCAACTAAAAGAACAAGATGGCGCTATTCTTTTTATTGATGAAATTCATACCATTATCGGTGCGGGTGCCGCTTCTGGCGGTTTGATGGATGTTTCTAACCTTATTAAACCTTTGCTTGCTTCAGGCGAACTGACTTGTATTGGTTCAACTACATATAAAGAATATCGTAGTATTTTTGAAAAAGATCACGCATTAGATAGACGATTCCAAAAAATTGATGTCAAAGAACCTTCTGTTGAGCAAACAATACAAGTATTGAAAGGCTTGAGCAGTCGTTTTGAAGTGCATCATCATGTGAAATATACAGATGAAGCATTAGAAGCAGCTGCGCGTTTAGCAGCTAGGTATATTAGCGATAGACATTTGCCAGATAAGGCTATTGATTTGGTGGATGAGGTTGGTGCATACCAATATTTATTACCAGCTGATAAACGAAAAGAAGTGATTGATGTGGCTGATATTGAAAAGATCGTTGCCAAAATTGCGCGTATACCTGAGCGCAATGTATCAGCATCAGATAGAGAAGTATTGCGTCATCTTACCCGTGATTTAAAGATGATGATCTACGGTCAAGATGAATCTATAGAAACATTGGGGGCGGCTGTTAAACTTGCTCGATCAGGTCTTAGAGATTCTAATAAACCAATTGGCTCCTTCTTGTTTGTTGGGCCTACGGGTGTAGGTAAAACAGAAGTTTGCCGACAATTATCAAAAATTCTAGGTGTTGAATTATTACGTTTTGATATGTCTGAATATATGGAGCGTCATTCAGTTTCTAGATTAATAGGCGCACCTCCAGGCTATGTTGGTTATGATGAGGGTGGTTTGTTAACAGAAGCGGTGACTAAAACACCACACTCTATTGTGCTGTTAGACGAAATAGAAAAGGCGCATCCTGATGTCTATAACTTGTTATTACAAATTATGGATCATGGTACTCTAACTGATATGAATGGTCGCAAAACAGATTTCCGACATACTTTATTAATTATGACTTCCAATGCCGGAGCTGATTTGATTGACAAGGGTAATATTGGTTTTACCTCAGGAGAAGGTACGTCCGATGTTTTATCAGCCGTTAACAAGGTGTTTTCACCTGAGTTTCGTAACCGTTTAGATGCGATTATCCAATTTAGCGCGCTAGATAGTAAAACTATTTTATCCGTTGTTGATAAGTTCATTAGTGAGCTAGAAGCGCAGTTGGAAACCAAGCGTGTCGTGCTAGAGGTGGATCAGCCAGCGCGTAATTGGTTGGCGGAAAATGGCTACGATAAAAAAATGGGTGCAAGGCCCATGGCTAGATTGATCCAAGAGCAAATCAAGAAACCATTAGCAGAGGAGCTGCTGTTTGGTAGCTTGAGTGAAGGTGGTCATGTCAAGGTAACAATTGAACAAGGCAAAATAAAATTCTTAATTGAAGATACGGAAGTCACTGCCTAGTGGTAACAATGGAAATAAACCGCGCGATTCCTTTCCCTCCTATTGCGCGGTTTTTTTTATTTAACAGGTCAGGTTAGATCTTTATTTGACCAATTGCTCCTGTTAGAGTTATCATAACAAGTAGATAATAATAAAAATCAGGTAATCCCATGAAAATTCTCACTTTTTTGCTGACACCTAAGCTATTTAATCGCTGCTCATCCCAAGAAAAAGCCTTGTGCCTGAGAGCACTCAAAAAATGTGCTGCTGAGGGATTTTCAAGAGGCGCTAAATTGGAGGCGTTGCAGGGTGGCCAGTACTACAGCATGCGTATTAATCAAAAGGCGCGTTTGTTATTAGTAAGGGATAGTGACAGGGCTGATGTGTTTTATGTTGCCCGCGCATTGATGAATCATGAATATGACAAGGCGTTGCGGGAGTCACAATCATATCATTTTCCGGCAGCCCAAGAGTTGGTCGTTGAGGTAGATGAGCATCAAGTAGCAGAAGAAGCGGATGTATCCGCGGTTGCTGAGCATATTATTCAAGAAACAGACCGTTATTTTTCATACTACAGAGGTGATTTTATTACGCTGACCTCTGATCAACAGGAAACAGTAAATAGGCTGCATTTTCCATTTATTGTGAGTGGTGCACCAGGTTCAGGCAAATCATTAATTGCACTAGAAATATTGAAGCAGCGCATTGAATCACATCAGTCTTTAGGTAGCGATCAACCCATTCATCTTCTATATGTCACTAAATCCAAACGATTAGCATCAGCCCAAGAAGCGTTATTTGAAGAGCGCCGTTTATTAGATATGTTAAGCCTGCCTGATAATATTAGCTGCCACTTTAAGACATTTGATCAGCTTTATCAGGAACGGTATGGTGAGCAATTGCTACAAGATGAAAAAGCACATTGCTTAACTTGGCTAAAAGAGCATATTGCTTCACTTAATAAAGAAATAGAAGCGAATAACAAGGTGTCGACTAAAGATAAAAAGCGTAGTCTACTGCCTGATGCTGATGTGTTCTATCAAGAGTTTCAGTTGCTATCACGTTTTTTGGCGCAGGCGGATGAAGAGGCAAGAAATAATTACGTAGAAAGTACAATGGGTGCTTATGATTCTTATTTTTATCAAGATAGGATGTTAAGAGAAAAAGCATTGGTACTGTTTGATAACTATCGTGCATCATTAGGTGCTCAAGTGCACACGCAATTTCACCCACTAAATTCAGCTATTTCTTACGATATGGTGTTAGTAGATGAATCTCAAGATGTGTCATTATATTGCTTGTATTCACAATTGCTTGCTTCTAATGGGAATGTGGTTTTTCTACACGGCCCTCATCAAAATTTAGGTTCAAATCTTAACTTTACTCGTTTATTAAGTGAGATAGGTGGTCGGCATCAGCCTATGTCTATTCATCATTTACCGGTTGCTTTTCGTAATAGCCAAGCAGTGTCATATTTTTTGAATGCCATGTTGCAATGCAAGTATCAATTAACGGGTGGTGTGGCAGATAAGGATGAGTTTCATTTTATGGCGATACCGACTAGCAAGCCAGTTGGCGAAGTAGTGTGGAAGACAGCCGAGCAAGGTGGTTTGTTACGCTATGCTGACAATACTTATTATGCCATTTTATATCATGCTGAGCAAAAAGAGGCATTGATTCGTGATTTTAATGGCTGCTTACCATTGAATGCTTATACCATTGAAGAAAGTAAAGGCCTGGAGTTTAAGCAAGTATTTCTTTGGCGTCCGTTTTCTCAGAAATCAGCACTATTGATGGATGCTAATAGCAGGCTTAGTAAGGTGGTTCCCTATATATTAGAAAATCCACATGCTGGTCGAGCAAAGGACAAGCGTGAGATACAGATTGGTTTTAATACATTGATGGATGGTTTGTTTGTTGCTAGTAGTCGAGCAATAGAGTCATTAGTCATCTATGAAGAATCAAAGCCTATGCAGCGTCACATGGCGGATTACTTCAAGCAAGCGGTAGGTGTAATTCGTCAGAAAATAACCGCTACCGATCAGCATGCTGTTCCAGCGGTGATTGAGGAAACTGAAGCAGCTATTATGGATTGGGCGCAGGGGTTATTAAGAACGTTAGATACAGCAAATGAAAAAGATAT
>CAYZRM010000085.1:0-7518 GCA_964480845.1 uncultured Coxiellaceae bacterium
CGGCTGGCTTGCGTGAGAGCCAGGATGTGGTTGAGCAAGAAGGCATTAAGCGAGCTTATCAGGAAATTGAGAAAGCAGATATTTTGCTTTATATGGAGGATGTTAGTCGTCATTCGGCTGCACCTATACCAAATGCCATGTTAGAAAAGTTACAGAACAAAATATTGTATATTCGTAATAAAATTGATTTGAATGCTGAAGCACCAGGGATGAAGCTGGAAGATGGTAAAATCATTGTTTCGTTATCTGCTAAATCGCAGTTGGGTATCGATATCTTAAAGCAACAAATTAAGGCATTGGTTGGATTTGAAAATCAAACGGAAGGCTTATTTTTGGCAAGGCGACGGCATTTGGATGCACTAAAACGCGCTACACAGCATGTAGAAGCGGCATTGCAACAGTTAAGCCTATACCATTCGGGTGAATTGGCTGCTGAAGATTTGAGACTAGCTCATCTTGCTTTATGTGAAATTACAGGCGAATTTACGGTAGATGATTTGCTTGGACGTATTTTTGCTAGTTTTTGTGTTGGAAAGTGAGCTATATTAGTACAGTCAGCTAAACACAAGGAGCGTGGCATGTTCTTATCTTTATTTAAGAGAGCTTGGAAAGGTGAAGCGTCATTAGCGGCAGCTTTTTGGATTATCTACGTATTAATCGGCTATTTTGCTTTACAGGGCATTGTTTCCTGGTTAGTTGGTTATTTTATGCCAGTATTATCGATGCATGTTGACAATCCTACGCCTGAAATGCTAGCTGCTAGTATGAAGCAAAGCTTTCTCATTTTGGCCATTTGCCTTCCTTATATGCTGTATAGTGCTATCTGTATTTGGCGTTGTGGCAGAAATTCATGGGGCTTATGGCGCTTTTTGTCTAGGCTAATCGTATTAATTAGTATTGTGATTGGATTAGCCAGTATTTATTTTTTAATCGCTGGGGGACCCAATTTACCTAATATGGTGAAGCCTACTCCTGCAGTGACTCAAGAAGCAGCGGCCTAATGGCATCAAAAAATGCCCTGCTATCATGTCAGGGCGTTTTTTAACTAGCGATAGTTCCCATCTACATACATCCATTTTTGGTCTACCAAATGAAATTCACTTTTCTCATGTAGGGTTTGAGGCGTTTTCTGATAGTGAAAATAGGCTATGAATTCTACAAAACCTATTTTACCATCCACATGACTGTTTAAAACCTCTAGTTTTTGCCATTCTGCATCACGTGCCCAAAGGCGTGCTTCTTCAGCATTGAAGTGATCAGCAGCGGGTGCCAGCATGGTTTGTGCAATATAGTCAACATTTGCTTGAGTGTAAGCTGTATAGCGAGAACGCATTAAGGCTTCAGGCGTTGGTGGAAGCTGCTTATTGGTGATGTAGGGCTGACAGCACTCTATATAGTTCTTTGTTGAGCAACAGGGACACGCATTTATCATTTATTATTTTCTCAAATGTGGTATTAAGTTCTTATTGATGTAGTAAAACTCTTGCGGTTGTAAATACATCCATGCACTTTGGTCAACGCTTGAGTAATATATGCAGTAATGGTCTTCAGCCGTGGGTTCTTCATTGTCTAATTTATCGACATGGCTAACAATATTAACGGCATGTTGAAAGGCTTCTGCGATGGGCGTATGGTTTTTGCTAGCGTGGAATAAGCCTATTAAAATCCAGCCAGTCTGTTCATTTTGCTCATGAACAGCCATTTCTTTTTTGCCAAAAACAATAGCGGATCCATGATCAATAATGGTATCTAATAAGGGCGCCACTGTTTCTGATACAAATGTCGTGGGTGGACATTTCATGGTACCGGCCGCATTAGCGGAAATAGCAATGCTAGTTAAGCTCAGGGCAAGCACAATCTTTTTTAAAAATGACATTGTTTTTCCTTTATCTTGTAATAATTAACCTTTCTTTTGCTATTGCTTCAGCAATATCGTTTGTCGAACAATTTTTATCAGCTGCTTTTTCAAATATTTCGTAGGCAGTATTATAAATATTATTAATTTTATCGATAGAGCTATTCAGGTCGCCTTTACTGTATGTCACAGCAACATGAATTAAACCACCAGCATTAATTAAAAAATCAGGCGCGTACAAAATACCCCGATCGTGTAATAAACTACCGTAATGTTGATGAGCAAGTTGATTATTCGCAGAGCCTGCGACAATTTTACAGCGTAGTTGATTAATCGTATCTAAGTTTAATATGGCACCTAATGCGCAAGGGGCAAATACATCAACCTCTAAGCCGTATATATCTCCTGGTTGGCAGGTTGCAACATTTAACTCATCGACACAGTGCTGTAGTGTTTCATGGTTTATATCCGTCATGGTAACAATAGCACCTCTCTCTACTAGCTCTTTTGCAAGATAATAGCCAACGTGCCCTGCACCTTGAATGGCCACTTTAATACCATCAAGACTGCTTTTGTTTAATTTGAATTTAACAGCTGCTTCTATGCCACGCCTAACGCCTAATGCGGTCAGTGGTGAAGGGTTGCCATCGCTGCCAGAATTGCTAGTACAGGTGACGTAGGAGGTGCGGGTAGCAATAATGTCCATGTCAGCAGGTGTGGTGCCACTATCCACGGCGGTGATATAGCGACCACCTAATTCCTGTACAAATTCGCCAAAGCGCTGGAAAAGTTTAGTACGGTCTTTAATAACATTGGGTTTGATAATGACGGCTTTGGCGCCACCATGAGGTAGATTATTGATCGCAGCCTTATAGCTCATCATATAGCCCAGACGTAAAGCGTCTTCAATGGCTTTATCAACGGTGGTGTAATGTACCATACGGGTACCACCTATTGCCGGGCCTAGGTTGACGTTATTAACAGCCACTAGTGCTTTTAAGCCTGTTTCAGCATCTATTTTTAAATGAATATCGCCATAGCCTAAGAATTCTGCATAACGCATTAAGCTATCAGCAACAGTGTAATGAAAAGGAGCATTTTCTTTGTTGTGCAGGGACTTAATCATATAACCTTTCCATGTGTTATGTTTGAATGAGAAAATTATATCTATTTTAAATAGGGGTGGGTAGTTATCTAACATTAATAACATGTTTATCTCTGTACACGACAAAAATTCATATAAATACCCTTTTATCAGGGTGCCAGTGAATTTCGAGAAGACTCCTACACTGTGAAATAGCCTTATTTTTGCGACTTAATTCAGAAACCCATGCAGCAGCAATAAAGTCCAACCCTAGCCTAAATAAGCTAACGGCCGGTCGGCCATGTTTCTTGAGCTTTAAGGGACGAATTTTGCTCCGCCATTTACCTGTTTATTATCAAAAAAACGATAGGCTGCCTTAGTTTCTGACTATCCTCCACATGCAACAGGTATACTACCTTGAGGATGGTTGCCAAGCGTATCCAGCAACGAAATTAATCTTTTATTTAAGCGTTCATCACCCAAATTTACGGTTTTCATTTCTGCGATAGCCCGTTCCATTGTAAAATAGCTCCAAAATTCGGCTATTCTATTTGTTATTTAGCTTTTTGTGCAGGTATTTTTTGCCTAAAACTTATGGGTAATGATGTGTGAAGTCGGGGCTAGATCACTGTCGCATAGGGCGTGTTGATGGTAAACCATTTTTGATTCGACGCATATGCAATAAGTCTGTTTTGAGATCGACTTGTTCCCAACGTAATGCGGTTGCTTCACTTACCCGCAGTGCATGGCGAGACATAATTACGATAAATGTTTCGTCACGGCCGCCGTGGCGACCACTCACGCGAGCTGCTGTTGATACTAATCAGGTGTTTGTTGTTCGCGAATGTATTGTTTGAGTATATCAATAGGTGCACCACCACAACTACTAGCAAAATAACTTGGCGACCAAAGTACGCCTTTCCAGTAATGTTGTTCAATGCTTTCAAATTGCTTTCTGAGCATGCGGCTAGAAACGCCTTTCAGAGAATTGACTAGTTTGGATAGGGCTAATTTAGGTGGATAAGTGACAAGTAAGTGAACATAGTCGCCTTCACCTTCAAACTCAATTAATTCAGCTTCAAAGTCGATGCATACACTAGAGAAAATAGTTTGAAGAGTATCCAGCACGCTTTTCGTGAATATTTTTTTGCGATATTTTGTAACAAAGACCAAATGTGCATGGAGATTAAAAACACAATGTCTTCCCGTTCTAATAGTGGTTGATTTTTTCATAGGCCAAAGTATATTAGCGCAATGGAAATACGTAAAGCGTTTAAATTTGAGCTGATGCCCAACGGAGAACAGAAGCGGCTAATGAAGCGATTCTGCGGTTGTGCACGCTTTGTATTTAACAAGGCGCTAGCATGGCAGAATGCGCAATATAAGGCAGATAACACGTTTAAATTTAGCTATACCAAAATAGCAAATTTGTTACCTAGCTGGAAAGAAGAGCACGCTTTTTTAAGCCAGTGTCATAGTCAAGTATTACAGCAATCACTAAAAGACCTAGAAGCCTCTTTTAGGAACTTTTTCAAGAAACGAGCAGACTTTCCTAAATTCAAAAAACGCGGTTTAAAAGATAGCATACGTTTTCCGCAGGGATTCAAGTTAGAAGAAGCCAACCGTCGAGTCTATCTCCCTAAAATAGGCTGGATACGTTACCGCCAGAGCCGGTTGGTAATGGGTACATTAAAAAACATGACCGTGAATTTAAAATGCGGTAAATGGTTTGTGTCTATTCAAACAGAGCAGCAACTAGTAGAGCAGCCTCACCCTGCTGGCGGTGAAGTGGGGATAGATTTAGGTGTTGTACGTTTCGCGACCTTAAGCAATGGCGAGTATATTGAGCCATTAAATGCCTTTAAAAGAGAAGCTGCTCGACTAAAGAAAGCACAGCAGCGATTAAGTCGCAAAACGAAATACAGCCAGAATTGGCAAAAAGCAAAAGCAAGGGTGTCGGGATTACATCACCACATGGCGAATGCACGCAAAGACTACTTGCATCAATTGACAGCGACCCTCAGCAAAAACCACGCGTTGGTCTATGTCGAAGATTTGCAAGTGAGTAATATGTCTAAGTCAGCTAAAGGCGATGTGGTGCATCCGGGTAAAAAGGTAAGGCAGAAATCAGGGCTGAATAAGAGCATCCTAGATCAAGGCTGGTCTGAATTTAGGCGGCAGCTAGATTACAAGTTAGCCTGGCGAGGCGGGTATTTAGTGGTGGTGCCACCCCATCATACTAGCCAAACTTGCCCTGATTGTGGGCATGTCAGTCGAGATAATCGCAAGACGCAAGCGAATTTTGCGTGTGTGGCTTGTGGCTACGAAGAAAATGCTGATTTAGTCGGAGCGATCAATATACTAAGGGCGGGACGCGCCCAGTTAGCCTGTGAAGTGAACGATGCGGTTAGGTCGTCAGCAGCAGGAACCCACTGAAGTGAGTTAATCTGCGTCAGCAGATGATCCGCAGTAGGAATCCTTGCCCTTTAGGGCGGGGAGGACGTCAACACTAAAACTTCTTAAAATTAATCAATCTCTAGTACGTTTTCATATAACTCAGGCAGCCTATTATTTCTGAAACGAAATTTAGTTCCGTGGTTATGCCCAGTTCTTGCATCAAAATCGACAAGTATATCGCCTAATTCAATTGCCATAATAAATTTTTCTAAAGAAAAACCAGAGAGCATCCATATTTTTTCGTAATTAAAATATTCTTTCCTGTCTTCCTTTTTACATCCTACTTCTACAAAAAAACAATTATGTAGTTTAGTGCCTGCTTTGTGGTATAAATCTTTAAATCCCCAATAAGGCTGTGGATCTAACTCAAGCCCGCCTGTTTTTTGTATGACTTCATCTAGCCACTCTTTATGCTTGTCACTGACGCAGCTCTTGTCGAAAGAAATTAATACTTTTTCTTCTTTTTTATTTACAACAACCGTGAAACCGCGATCACTGCGACTGCGACATGAAATAGTTTGTCGAAAACTCCTTTCATTTTCAGAATATTTTTTCCCTGCTTCTTTATGAGACCATCCATAAATTGGTAGTAAAATTTGCGGCACGAATTTTAAAGCTGTTGGCGACGGCTCCATATGAAATAAAGTAACTAATGAGGTTGTTTTTATTCTTTGGCATTTTAATTCCCACTCAGCAGCATTAGGTATTGGCAAGTTATTTTCTTGAATACCTAGCAAATCCTCTAATGTGTTACCGACGCCACCGCAATTACCTTCTCGACCACTTGGAATCCACCCCATTTGTTTTATTTCTTTTAATCTTTCTATCAAAGAATCTTTCGTATAAATTTTCATTTACTATTCGCTATGTTGGTTGGCTAAGCTAAATTCAAGCTCGGCTTGTGTTAAACAAGAATGCATTTTTCTGGAACGAACTTTATTTGAAGCGCCATTAGTGAAAAAATCTTTCAACCTATCTTTAGCCATTTTCACATATTCTGGTGATATTTCTATGCCTATAAAATCACGATCGTTTTTTCTTGCGGCTATGGCTGTAGTCCCAGATCCCATAAATGGATCAAGAATAATTTTTGCGTTAGTTGACTGAACAATTCTATCAATTAGTTCTATTGGATAAGGTGCGGGATGTGGGTTGTTCATCTCCTGTGGTAGCTCCCAAACATCACCAAGTGCATTTGCTTTTGGTGCTAATTTGAAATTTTTCTTCGCAATTAAATAAATAACTTCATATGTTGGCAGGAAGTATCCGGGGTTAAAATTAATACCCCCTTTTCTCTTCCAAATTATGATTTGTCGAACAGGAAAATCGCTAACAATGTCTTGTCGGTCCTGAAGTAGGCCTTTTTGAACACGCCACTTATGATTGTAGAATATTGCGCCATCATCTTTTAAAAGTCGCATCATTTCATTTAAACAGTTTTTTTGCCACTCAGCATATTTGTCATGCGGCATACAATCATTATGATGAGAATATCCATTAACAAGAGCTGCATTTTCCCATTTGCCACCCCTGCCATCTTTCATGCCATTACCAGAGGAATTTTTTAAGTTATATGGAGGAGATGTCACAATAAGGTCAAGACTGCCGTCAGGGATTTTGCTCATGACATCAATAGCATCCCCACAAATTATTTTGTTTAAAAATTTACCTATGTTTTTCACGGCCATTTTTACCCTACCTGTTTCATATGAGAGGATTAAATATTTAACCTTTCCTTCAAAACTTGCGCCATATCTTACGCGATTTTATGACGTAAGTTTATAAATTAATTGATTTGTCGTCTCTTCTGTCCTCAATAGCCCCTTATCAACGAGGTTTTTAAGGTCTCGTTGTAGAGATCGTCTTGACGTATTTGTGCAAAGCACGGCAAACTCTTTTATCGTTAGCTCACCATACTGCAAAATATGTTGCACTACTTTGGTTTGTTGCTCAGACAAGTTATGAAGCTTGCATAGCACATCAGCACGTATCACAACCTCGCCTTTGGTTTTAATTTCTTGCATTTGCTCACTTAATGCATGAGTAAAATATTCTAGCCACCCTGTCATTAAGGAGGGGTTTGAATTTAGGATGGGGAATATCTGGTGGTTATCAATGTAGC
>CAYZRM010000086.1:0-7338 GCA_964480845.1 uncultured Coxiellaceae bacterium
AACGCCATGCTGAAAAAGATAGGATCTATCATTTTAAGCATGATTTGGCGGGTAACCTGATAGAGGAGAGGCAAGAGAATATTCATATTCAAGAATGTGTTCGTGATCCCAAGACTAATATTTGTCATATGGAAGATAAGGTAGCCACGTCTGTCAAAACCTATACCTACGATGCTGAGCAACAAAAAATACGTACTGATGATAATGGGCGTAAAACAGCCATACACTATAATGAGCGAGGCCAAGTAATAGGTGAAATCTTAACGCCGCGCACCCCTATTTCAGAAACAGTGGCATTAACACCGTATGTTGAGCATGGTGTGGATGCTCATGGTGTGCGTGTCATGACAAGGCGTTGTGCAACTAGCACAGATATAGAAAGTTTGGCGGTGCCCGCTGCCCATGCAAATGATCAAATTAATCTAAATCAGTTTGATCAGCGCGGATTGTTAGCATTTAAACAAAATGCGATGGGGACATTACAAGCGATGACGTATGGCGAGCATCGCAAGGTTATCCGAAAATGTTACCCACAAGTGATTTGGCTGGCAGACAATACACAAGCTCGTGTCTTAGACCACACAACCTCTCATTATGACGAAGAGGGTAATACCCTAATATGCGATACCTTCCGTAATGGTGTATTAGAAAAATCTGTTCGCCAGTTATATACCGCTTTTAATGAGCCGTGGGCAGAAGGCAGCAAAGCGGATGAGTGGCCACTTTATATTAGTTGCGATGTATTAGGGCGTATTTGGTCGTGTAATCGCACAGGTGCGGTAGCGGTCACTTTATTTGATTTGGCCAATAGACCTACGATGACCTTAAGAAGTCCGACAATAAATATACATAAGTATACTGAGTTAATGGTCCTTGAGCTATTAACAGCTTCACCTGACGATATTGTTAAAAATGAAACAATTTATGATTTGGAAGGTCGTTTATTAGCAACCAAGGCACCTACTTGGTTTAGATCCCATCCGATTTTACCTACCACTCAACAAGTACATGATCGCTGGCAAATGATTGTAGAAATTAGTGCAAGTGGTCATAAAACAGAACATTGTTACAATCAAATCGGATTTGAAACTCAAACTATTTTACCACCAGAAACTATTACTGATGAGAAAGGGGTGGAGACGGTTTCACCGTTTATTACGCATCACGGTGGTAATATCTGGGGTGAACAAATCGCTACCCGCAATCCCAAAGGCCATACTGAGGGTCTGTTGCGCGATGAAGCTGGACAGCTGGTTGTTACCTCTTTAGGTGATGGGACATTTGTTCATAAAAATGTATTGAATATTTTTGGATATGTGAGTAAGCGCATTCATTATAATGGTAGTGTCACGACGTATGAACGTGATTTATTAAATCGTTGTATTGCTATTCTTCATCCGAGTAAACAGCGACAGGTCTTTGGTTATGATTTACAAGGGTACCGTAATTTAGTGAGTGATTATTTTGGGTATCTGTATCATTTAAACTTTAATACGCAAGGTGTGGTCATTGATCGTTATGATCCAACAGGCGGATTAACGCATATTGTTCCAGATAGTAATGGAAAACCGATTGTAACAATCAACCCAAATGGCACAGTCAATCGTGTGAGTAGAAGCGCTACAGGTCTGCCTTTAAAGACAATAGATGCTGGTGGTAATGCAATTGATTATGTTTATGATGGCTTAGCACAAATAACTGATCGCATTGGAACGGTTAACTCATCACATGGTAATCAATGTGTACCGAACGCAGCTCGTTCTGGTGTGAGTGTGGTACCAAATCGTCCTATTCGCGAACACCATGTTAGGCGTGATGGTCTCTTGCAAGCCTTGCACGATATTACAAATGATAAATATTATTCTTATCAATATCACCCAGAAGGTATGACTCTATCAGAAATAATTAAAGATGGCAGCGGCCGAGTGCTGGCGTACATGGCTACCACTTATAATGCTCACCGTCACCCTGTTTTTCATGCATATAATTTTTTAAAACCAGTGACTGGTTACGGGGCAACCTACGAACAAAAAATTGGCTATGATGCAGCAGATAATATTCGTCTCACCACACACAGGTTATTCGATAACAGCCAAAATGGTTCTCGTACTCATGCGAACTCTAAGTTCGCAGAATTTGATGCAGCAGATCGTGTCACGATATTTGATGGAATAACAGGCCCAAATGGTATTACTATCACCCCTGGAAAAGGGCATATGTTTAGCTACAATGGCCCGTTGCGTTATACAGAAAAAACCTGGACCATGGCGGGAATGGTCAGTACGACTTTAAGTTATACATCTGATTTGGAGCCTTATTACGCTAGTGCATCGAATGGTGTGGCAAGCTCAGTGATACACACTCCACATTATATGATGCCGGATCGTATCTTAATGCGTTATGCAGAATCAGATTTGGTGAGCAATAGTATTACGCACAGCTATACCAATCCGTTAGGGCAAGAGGTGGCTGGCGAGGTATGGGAAAATAGTCGGTTACGTCGAAACAGCGAATTTAGCTATTTGCCTCATTTCCCCTATCCTAGCCATCAAATTTACCGCAGTATCTTTGATGATGGCAGCATCGCAACAGATACCTATGATATATCACCTGCTGCCTATGACAATTATCGCCCATATGTCGCGATGGGTTTTCGCGAATATTTGGGGAAAAATAGTGAGCAGGCAGTAGGTCGTTATATGTGGGATTGCTATGGCTACTTAAACGCAAAGCAAGATACAGCAGATGAGCGGGAGTCTGATCGTAATACGCTGAATTACTTTGATAATACTTACTACGGTGCGGTGTTAGCTAAGCATCGATATGGCTATTTAACGATTTCTATTACGTTGCTAGGTAGGGTGGTAGATATAGCTTTACCTTCTAATTTATCTCATTATTTTTTCCATACACCAGATCATAAACTATTGGGTTGTTTTAGTGAAAGAAGAACGAATCATCTCCAAGGTGATGCTTATGAGTTAAGCTCCGGTGATATGTACACACCCAGCGATATTAAATTACTAGGTAAGATAGCCCGCACACCCAGCACCAGTGTAGTCTACCCAGAAAAATTAGCCGATCAATTTGCAGCTAGTTTTCCAAGTTTTAGTATTCACATTGTGCAAGAGGGCGAGTCCATCGCTGGTATTGCACAGCAATATTTTGGTGGCAGCCAAGAGGCTATTGATGAGATATTAATTGCTAATGATTTACTATTAAGTCAACCATTAGCTACCAATAGCGTACTAATTCTACCGCCGTTTGTGAAAAACACCTTAAAAGCAGATTCAACGACGTCGTATAGTCAATTCTTAGGTATTTTGCAGGGCAGCATCCTGCCTTACTTGACAACACCGCAACCAGATCCTGTAAAACCTAAAAAGTCTAAGCATCATTGGTGGAAAACCATTATTAAGGTGATTGTAACTGCGATTGCGTTAATAGTCGCACCTGCCTTAGGTGCTATGCTCATCACGACATTAGGCGTAAGTGGCATTGCTGCCGCGGCGGTTTACGGCGCAGCCTTTGGCCTAATGGATGCAGCGGCCCAAGGTGTTGCGGTAGGCACAGGCTTGCAAGAACATTTTTCATTATTAGAAGTGGCGGAAGTGGCGTTAACTGGTGGTATTATGCAGGGAATGGGGATTGATATCACTAAGGCAAATGGTCTCCTTGAGCATATTGAAGTCGCATTGGAAGTAGGTGCTATTGGCGCAACGGTTCAGCTCACCGAAATGCAGCTAGGCTTAAGAAAGCACTTCGACATCCAAGCCGTGATGACCCAAATGGCTGCGTTATTAATCGGTGAAAAGATAGATAAACTACTATCTACCAACGCTTCGCAACCTAGCCAATTAAGAGGCACCTTCACCGGCCGCGCGATGAACACTGTTTCAGCAGGCGCTAAAAGTATTGTGAATGATTACTTAGGCATGAAACTGCACCACACACCGGTGAACATCGAAAACCTAGCTACCCAAGCGCTGGGCTCCATGGTAGATGCTAGTGTGCATGAAGGTGTGGACTATGGTATGAGTGGGGGTAGTAAGCAGCAGGATTATGCGGCGACTAAGCAGCGGGCAAGAAACGCATCCTCTCCACGTGGTCCTGAACGACAGGCAGACAGCACAGCGAGGGGGCAGCAAAAGCCAGTACCAACACAAAGAGAGGTGCATTCAACAGCGAAGGTTAAGGGGCGACTAGCGGAGGAATATATAGGTATATTGCCAGAAGCAACGAGAGGTGTATATGATGGTATCATTGGTGCAGCGAAAGGCATATACCATGGCATTACGCATCTGCCAGATACATTACAAGCATCACACAGGATGCAATCAGATATTGATACAGTACTTCATGGAGGAGATAAAAATGGTGAGGCGATGTCGCGTATTATTGCCTCCAATAAGGAGCTGAAAAAAGCATATGATGGTTATCGATATAGTAAAGGTAAAGCGTTGACAGTTGGAACGATACGACAAAAAAGTGAGGCTGTGACAAGCGCATTGATTGATGCTGGTTCGGTTGTTTTTTTTGGTGGAGCTGTGCGGAGGGGTGTTGTAAGATCGGCTGCCACTGGAAGTCGGGAATGGGGTGCGGTAGGTAGTACATCTGAGCGAGTACACGAACTTAATAGATTCCACCAGGCTGCGAAAGCATTGCCTAAAGAAGCGCAGAGAAATATTCGTATCCTGAGAGGGTGGGCGAAGAGTAAGGGGTGGGTTAGAGATCCAAGTTCGAATGGGGGTCCAGAAATATGGGGTATGAAGGTTAATGGCAAAGTAGAGTGGAGATTAAAAATTAAGCCAGAGCTTAGCCCACGAGCAGGGAGTATTTTCCCGCGCTTTGATGCTCGGCTAACAAGCGGTAATAATCCACAGTATATTAATCCATTTACAGGACAGATGGGGGATAAAAAAGTAGGGACACATATTCATTTGGAAACTTTGCAATCTATGTTGCTAGAAAATCCAAATCCACAGCTACCTGAAAGTGTTTTTAAACCTTGAGAGATGTTATAAATGAATAATTATGTTAATGAGCAGGTGGTTGTACTATTGGACAAAAATGTCGATGAAAGCGGGCGGGATGATATTGCTATGGATTTATCAGATAGTGATGATGTGCTAGTGCTTGATTCACTGATAGCCGTTGCTAGTGACGAGGATGATAGCCAGTTAGTTCGAGGTAGCTGTATGGAATCTATAGCTGAAATCTTATATAGAAATAAAGATAAGGTAGAATATTTAACTTGTAACAGAAATAGAATTAATAAGGCTCTTAGTATAATTAAACAATCAAATTGTAATTTGTATAAAAATTTTCATTTAACTGAGTTAGAGTAAACAGCGGGTGTAGATACAAGATACTGTCTTAAAAAGCGAGTATGTAAATAATTCTGTGTAAACGACCACAGCCTGCGTAGCCTTGATGGAACGCAGTGACATCAAGGTAAAAAAGGCAAAAAAAATCGGTGAGTAAGGTAGAGTATTCCTTGATGTCACTGCGTTCCATCAAGGCTACACCTATCCACCAACACCGCGCCACCTAGCCAATTAAGAGGCGCCTTCACCGGCCGCGCGATGAACACTGTTTCAGCGGGCGCTAAAAGTATTGTGAATGATTACTTAGGCATGAAACTGCACCACACACCGGTGAACATCGAAAACCTAGCTACCCAAGCGCTGGGCTCCATGGTAGATGCTAGTGTGCATGAAGGTGTGGACTATGGTATGAGTGGGGGTAGTAAGCAGCAGGATTATGCGGCGACTAAGCAGCGGGCAAGAAACGCATCCTCTCCACGTGGTCCTGAACGACAGGCAGACAGCACAGCGAGGGGGCAGCAAAAGCCAGTACCAACACAAAGAGAGGTGCATTCAACAGCGAAGGTTAAGGGGCGACTAGCGGAGGAATATATAGGTATATTGCCAGAAGCAACGAGAGGTGTATATGATGGTATCATTGGTGCAGCGAAAGGCATATACCATGGCATTACGCATCTGCCAGATACATTACAAGCATCACACAGGATGCAATCAGATATTGATACAGTACTTCATGGAGGAGATAAAAATGGTGAGGCGATGTCGCGTATTATTGCCTCCAATAAGGAGCTGAAAAAAGCATATGATGGTTATCGATATAGTAAAGGTAAAGCGTTGACAGTTGGAACGATACGACAAAAAAGTGAGGCTGTGACAAGCGCATTGATTGATGCTGGTTCGGTTGTTTTTTTTGGTGGAGCTGTGCGGAGGGGTGTTGTAAGATCGGGTTCTAAGTTGTCGGTGTTTGGACGGGGTGTGAGAGGGGTAGAGAATGTAGTAGAAAAAACAGTCCGATTTACCGAATTAGCTTCTGGATCTAAAGCTGAAGTGCGTGCATTGTTGAAAAGCGGGGAGTTAAATTTACCGCCAGAGCAAGTGGATAAGCTTTTATATACTCTTGGTGGTGGGAGAATGGATAAGGTTACCCTCAAATTAATGAACAGTGGTGATGTTAGGCTTGCTGCTGAAAGAGCAGGCAGAACAGATGGCTATCAGCGTATGTCATTTGAAATTAATCAGCAGGGTGGAACCAATAAAGTTGTTCAAACTGCTTTTGATGATGCAAATAAATTGGTGCCTCAAAGACCGGGCGAATCAAAAAATAACTTATATGATGTGAAGAAATGGAACAGACAGACTTATTAAAAATTTTAGAAGGTGATATTTCTCGTATTGATTTCGTCAATGTGGAAGATGTTGCTTTAAATGAAGTGCGCGTTATTGTGAAGCCTCGGCATGTAAAAAAGATGCTATTGAATTATTTATCCGGTAAATGCAGTGCTGAAGATTTAACTCGCTGGGCATCTTTTGTATGTATGCGTGCAGAGTATGGTTCTGCTAATTATCTTGATGATGAAATGGTGGATTACTACGAAGATATGTTCTACGTTATTCAATGCTTATCAACACCTGAAATTGACGGTGAGGTGAATGAAAAGCAAGTTAAGTTATATCTTTCAGAGCTAGATAAATACCCCGACGATCCTGCCTAAAATTTTAGGCAACCTCCCGCAAAAAAAGATAAACCTTCTGTCTAAGTAATTAGGCAGCGGGCGAGTCTCCATCATTCCCCACGTTATTTGTATCCGCTAATTTATACCCCTCTTTCATAAACTGACATATTACCTCATAGTAAAAAGAAACCATGAGGAGTGTTATCCATGCAAAGAGAACACACTAGCGTGCGTAGCCTTGATGGAACGTAGTGACATCAAGGTAAAAAAGGCAAAACAAATCGGTGAGTAAGGTAGAGTATTCCTTGATGTCACTACGTTCCATCAAGGCTACACTT
>CAYZRM010000087.1:0-3546 GCA_964480845.1 uncultured Coxiellaceae bacterium
TCAAACAATACATTCGCGAACAACAAACACCTGATTAGTATCAACAGCAGCTCGCTTCGCTCGAAGGAGTGCCTTATATCCTCGCCATGAATGGCGGGGTTTTACGGCACGCTGGATAAAACTTGAGCTCGTAATGAGCTCAAGTTATCTCCATCCTTACATTCCTATCAACGTCGTAACAGACTCATATGAAGCACGCGTACTAGCAACAACACCCTTCACCAGAACATCCTTCTGATTAAATACAAAAGGCTGACCTAGACTATCAGTTACCATGCCACCAGACTCAGATACCAACAAAACGCCAGCTGCAATATCCCATTCATTTTTTGGGCCTAAACTAAACGTAGCATCAGCCTTACCTGCTGCAACCAACCCTAGCTTGTATGCAATGGAACCCACTTGCTGAACTCGATTTGTCTTTTCAAAAACAGCCCATTCACCCCGACGATACTCAGACCGACTAGCCAACAAGAGCAAACTATCATCTCGATCTGCTCGGCACAAAACAGGCTGTCGATTCAACCAAACTCCTTTTCCTTTCTGCGCATGAAATAATTCACTCGTAGCCGGATTAAAAACAGCCGCTAACACAGGCTCTCCGTCTTCTACTAATGCAACGGAAACCGCATACTCAGGCACACCTTTTGCAAACTCTCGCGTACCATCAATAGGATCAACCACCCAGACATACTTAGCATGAAGACGTGCCAGATCATCAACTGATTCCTCAGATAACCAACCGTCATCAGGAAATGCTCCTAACAGTGCTGATTTTAAAATCTGATTAGCAATTAAATCACCTTGTGTGACCACATCAAAATTTTCCTTCACAGCCACATTAAGATGTGTACGTGGCAACGCTAATATTGCAGCACCTGCCGCTTCAACCGCCTCCAATAACACATCTAATGCTCTTTCCCTTGTCATCATATGCTTCATTCACTGATACTTCTTACTAACGACATTACTTGCTTGCGAATTTCAGGTACGGCATTACATTCCCACGTCGCACTCTTAGCTGGCGGCCCTAATGTGTACAGCGAAGCAGAAGAATGTTGATTAGCTGTTTGCAATGCACCTTCTGCTGTCACAGAAAACCCAAGATTCAAGGGATCAACCAACAACCCATTGGCAAGAATAGACTGGATCAATGACTGATCTACACTAGTAATATTTAGTGAAGGCCCCATGCAATTGATCAGCCACTTCACAGGCAAATGTTGCTTGCCCTGTTCGCCCCTAATCTGAACAACAACACCGCTCTCATCAGTTCCTAAGACATGCCCAGCAAGGAGATGTAACTGACCTTTTTCCAGCAATGCTGACAACAAGGCCGCAATAGCAGGGTGCACACGATGGCGATGCACATTCCAATAAGACAATACATGTCGCAAAAACTGCTTGCGATCTGTTAATGTAAATCCCGCCCAGATAGCAGGTATATGATGACGTACTGCTGTTACAACAGAACGCCAATCTCCACCCCTAGATTCATGCACTGTCATTTGATGACGCAGCCATTTTATTAATGGCCTTAGACGGGTAGGTATATCAGCAGGCAAATTGTATACAACATCGTCATGAGCATCCGTGTGAGGCAAAGGTAGCAGTCCACGGCGAGAGATTGCATAAATAGGGCCAGTATGTTGATGGTGATGCAAAAGTAACGTAGCATCGATCATGCTTAAACCTGTACCAACAATCGCAACGCCATCCGTTTTCGGAATAGCATTGATCAGATCATAATTCCACGGATCATTAATCGCAGTGATACTGGTATGTATTGGAAATTTGAATGAGGAAGGCGCGTGATTACCAAATGCCAAGATAACTTTATCCACCTCAACATCTGCTGAACTTTTTACACTCAACATTATTTTCTGATTTGGTAGTGATGTGATAGCAGTTACCTCATCATTTACCTTCACTAGCTTTGCAACACCTTGCGTTTGTTCAGCTTGATCAAGTAATTCCTTTAAATAAACACCATACAAAACACGTGAGACAAATTGATCGGGAATAGGGAGATCGCTACTGAGATAAGGTGTTAAATCTGGCTGCCTATTTAGCCAATCCACAAAGTGATTGGGTAGATCTTCATAAGCGCTCATGTCACGAGCTCTAACATTTAACCAGTGAAAAGGGAAGGTGGTACTATACGCTTCACCTTGAGCAAACTTATCTTTTTCAAATAAATAGACTTGCAGTGGACGCTTTGCTAAACGTACAAAGGTAGCAGCCAATGCTGTTCCAGAAAATCCTGCACCAACTATCCCTATCTTTAGAGGCACACCTGTCTGATCATTACTCATTTAAGCCATCCTATTAATTGATGGCCTCGCTTTCACCGAAAGAAGCTGGCTAGGCTGCCATCAAAGATTCTATTCTGTGGAAAAAGATGAACCACAACCACAGGTAGTTTTTGCATTGGGATTACGGATCACAAATTGAGCACCACTCAAATCCTCGGTATAATCAATCTCTGATCCATTAAGGTATTGAAAACTCATGGGGTCGATCAGCAGCTGCACTTCCTCCCCACTGGTAATCGCCTTAGTAATGATCGTATCACCCTCTTCAACTGCTTCTGAAAAAGTAAAACCGTACTGAAATCCAGAACAGCCACCACCTGTCACATAAGCCCTTAACTTTAAAGAAAAATTACCCTCTTCTTCAATTAACTCCCAGACCTTTGCCGCCGCACTATCAGTAAAAATAATTTCATCAGACATGGCATACACCCCCCTCATTTTTCTGGATTATAACAGATTTAGTTAGGCAAGTATCAAGCATAAATACAGATACCCAAATTAAGAATTGCTTAATAAATACGCTCAGACAACACGATACAATTACCGCATAAATACACATCACAGGAGGCATAACATGCCAGGCAATAATCAACAAACAACCTATCTTACTCGCCTAAAGAAACGCTCAATGGAACGCTCATCAATAGCGCAACCTCCATCAACACCATACTCAGACAGAAACGGCATGAAGAAAAGCACCCCACTCTCATCAGGATTAGTCATTAGACTAAAATTAGAAAATACAGCATCGCACAATATGACTGATGTACAAACCTTACAAAAAGACATCCACGACATCAAAGAACATCAAGAAATCATCGCGGCAATGATAGCCGATTTATCGAGACAAGCTAGCATTCAAACCCAGGAACTTATTACTCTTATCCGCGAGATAGCCCCCATCTACCCCTTTCTCTTAGAACAAACTATCAATACATCACCACTTATTGATAACAGCTCCTTAGCTGATATGTATCCCAGCATTAAACAAGAGGACAGGGTTGAATGGCAACCAGAAGAATCAGAAGATTCCACTTTCCGTTTCAAATAAATTTGGCACAATAGGGCCTTCTAATTGATTAACTAAAGGATACAATATGCTCTGGACAAAAGCGCTGCATTTAATTTTCATGGTAACGTGGTTTGCTGGCCTATTTTATCTACCGCGACTATTTGTTTATCATGCCATGGCAACCGATGAAACTAGCATTGAGCGCTTTAAAATAATGGA
>CAYZRM010000087.1:3646-7252 GCA_964480845.1 uncultured Coxiellaceae bacterium
TTAAATGAAATACCCGTGTTATTTTTAGTGGCCATTATTCTACTGGCCGTCATTAAACCTTAGTTGATAGCCCGCACGTAGCGGGCCTTATCCATTTAAATACAAGCAAATACTTTCTCTGCAGCAACCAATGTTGTCTGAATTTCTTTTTCCGTATGAGCAGATGAGACAAATCCTGCCTCAAATGCAGAGGGCGCAAAATAGACCCCTTCAGCCAACATCGCATGAAAGAACCGCTTAAATCTTTCCACATTACAACGCTTAACCTCTGCTTCAGAAGTCACCATGGTTTGTTCTGTAAAGAAGATACCAAACATGCCACCAATAGAATTTACCAGCAAAGGAATACCTGCTGCTGCCGCTCGCTGCTGCATACCTTGCATTAATTGCGTTGTTTTCTCACCTAATTGCTCATAGAAGCCAGGAATAGATATTAGCTCTAAAGTAGCAAGACCTGCGCTCATTGCAACCGGATTACCCGATAAAGTACCAGCCTGATATACAGATCCCAGGGGAGCGATACACTCCATTATCTCTCGACGACCGCCAAAAGCACCCACAGGAAAACCACCGCCGATCACCTTACCTAGTACGGTAATATCTGGCTTTACACCATAATGTGCTTGCGCACCTCCCAGCCCCACACGAAAACCAGTCATCACTTCATCAATAATCAACAAACTATCATACTGATCACATAAAGCTCTTAGCCCCTCCAGAAAGCCAGGGACAGGTGGCACAAAATTCATATTTCCTGCTATTGGCTCAATAATAATGCCTGCAATGTCTTTGCCATACTTAGCAAATAATGCTGTCACTTCATCCAGGTTATTAAATTCAGCTACTAAAGTATGTTGAGCAATACTTTCAGGCACCCCCGCAGAATTAGGCATGCCAAACGTCAGGCCACCAGAACCCGCCGCCACCAATAAACTATCAGAGTGTCCATGATAGCATCCTGCAAATTTAATTAACTTATCTCGCTTAGTGTAGCCACGAGCCAAGCGTATTGCGCTCATGGTCGCTTCAGTACCTGAATTAACAAATCTAACCATTTCTATGGATGGCATCAACTCACAAACTTTTTTCGCTAGTTGCACTTCTATCTCAGTTGGCGCACCAAATCCAAAACCCAGCTGCAATGTTTCTGTTACTTTTTGAACAACAGTAGGATGGGTATGGCCCAAAATTAATGGCCCCCAAGAACCAACGTAGTCGATATACTCATTATCATCTAAATCAACAAGATATGGCCCAGAACCACGCTTAATAAATAAAGGTTCTTTACCAACGCCACGAAATGCCCTCACAGGTGAATTAACACCCCCAGGGATATATTGTTGAGCTTGTGCAAAAACTTGCTGGGATTTAGTCATTATTTATTTCACTTTTATCAAATAGGCTATAAAATTGGCGCTTATTCTAACAAGAGGAAGGGTCGTTATGCCATTTAAACGTTACATGTGCTTACTTTGCGGTCTTATCTATGATGAAGAGCAAGGATGGCCTGAAGATGGTATTGCACCTGGTACACGCTGGGAAGACGTACCCATGGCATGGCAATGCCCCGAATGCGGTGCCACTAAAGATGACTTTGAAATGATAGAGGTTGAATAAACAACCCCAATTAATAGATATAGCCCGCACGCAATACCTCACGCGGGTTATATCCCACACTACAGCACATCAAATCCAGTATAAGATTTCCATGCTATATCTTCTTGCTTAATATTAATAACATCAGCTAACTCTGGACCATGCTCCAACCACACCCCCAACTCACTTAATGCATCGTCATTACCAAAAGCAATCACTTCGACATTACCATCTTTCAAATTACGCGCCCAGCCAGATATATTTAGTCTAACAGCCTCTTTTTTCGTGGAGGCACGAAACCATACGCCTTGCACTTTTCCAGATATCAGCCACCGACGCCCTATCATTTTAACCTCTGGGTAAATATCACTACCCTACTATGCCCTAATGCTTCATCCTCTAGTATAGTAAATTTACTCACTAACTGCTTAGGCAAATCAGCAAAGTATTCTTCGCTTGTGACAAAAACAGCTCGTTTAGGATAAGCCACTAATTCAGCTATATCCCCAATAAAAACAGGGTCATCCTCTTGTTGTTTATATACTAAATACTTAATTGGCAAACCATCTGGCCTCTCTTTATAAAACACTAAAGAAGCTTGATTTTTCGCACGAAATGTCTCTATTTTACTTACTAACGCATCAGCACGATCAATATATATCTCAATACGCTCAATCACATTAATATAAAAAACCACGAAACTAACAGTAGCAATAGGAATAATCCACGTGGTTATCTTTTCTCTATATTTCATCCAAACATTGAGCACTTGCAGCCAACATAATGCGCTGAATATAAATGGATAATTAACCACTAGCTCAGGTAAATAAGCAGCTTGCTTAACATACAATAATAAGCTTGCTAGTAAAAAGATAGTTGGCAAACAAAAGAAAAAAGCCAACCCTAATTTTCTAACATAGACAAAGTATTTCTGACCATTAATAACAGCAAAAGGATACGCTGCGAGTAGTGCAGCAGCAGGTAACATAGGCAAAATATACCGTATTTTTTTATCATCAGGAATGCTCATACCTACTAAAATAACAAGCGCCCACCCTAATAATTGCCATAAGACCCCTTGATAAGGCAGGCTAACCCGTCGCAGACGATAATAAATCATGCCAAAAACGGTCAAACATGCCACTGGATAACTCAATGCATTATTTAATATACCGCCAGTAAAATAAAAATAAACGGGTAAAAAAGGATTATCAATTCTACCTAGCACTTGCATACGCAAGACATCAGCCTTAAATGCAGCACCACCCACATACTGTGCCAATGCCAACAAACCCAACGTGCTTGTTACTAATATTGCAAAAGCAATACAGCCACTGATAATAAGCTGTCTTATATTTTTATTTAACAGATAATAAACACAGACAACACCCGCAGGCATAACCACACCAATTGGACCTCTAAAAGCAAAACTTAAAAACATTAATGGATAAATCAACCAACTTGCTTTTTGGCTTTGCTTAGCATCTGCTGAATAAACCAAATAAAAACACCAGGTAGTAAAGAGTAAAGGATAGACGTCTAACGATAGTGAACGTGCCGATTTCAAAAAAGTAATCGTTAGCATCAAAAATAATGAACTTATCCAGCCCCATCTTTTTGAGGAAATATTGCCTATCAAGTAAGTCAATACCACAGTTATTGCCGCTGCTATTGCATTAGGCAATACGGCCACCCATTTATTTAGGTGGCCAAACAAATTTGCCAGCCCGTTAATCACCCAAATAGCTGTTCCTGGGTAATCGGGATAAGGTTGGTGATAGGTAGTAGGAAACCAGCTGACACCCTCTCGCCACATATTTAATGCAAATAAATAAAAACGGGATTCAAAACCAATAATTTCATTAAATGGGTTAGGCCAAATAAATACTAAAAAGCTAGCCAAAAACAGCCATAACACACTATGCTTTGATTCATTCATACTCATAATATATCTTACTATTTACCAAGGTCCAGGATAAACTAACATAAAGTTTCTATTTATTACATTAG
>CAYZRM010000088.1:0-7114 GCA_964480845.1 uncultured Coxiellaceae bacterium
TATATCATCTCATCGATAACAATATGTTAGATAAAAATGCCAATCCATTTTTAATTAAGAAAGTAGCATCGTTAGTAAAATAATTAAAGTTTAAATAAACAGTCACTAATCCTATTAATAAAAGAATAATAATACCAATTGAGAAAATATTGAACTGCGGAGCAAATTTGGTCATCGCAGCAAGGCTCATGTTGGTTAAGATCATAGTCACTATCACTGTCATTGCTAGCAATAATGCACCAGAGAAAATACCACCCGCATAAATTAATAGGTCTCTAAATAGACCGCTGGGATTGAAAACATGGTAGATAGGCAGGTATTGGAAGCTTTCAGCAATCGTTTTTACCACAAATAAATGGCCGTTCATTGTCAAAAAAATGACGATTGCCGTATTAACATAAAATTGACTAATGCCAGAAACCATACCAATGCCAGGATCGAATACGCTAATAATATTTAATCCAACCTGGGTCGAAATAATTTGCCCCATAAATAAAAACACTTCAAACATCAAATTGACGACTATTGCTGTCATTAACCCAATTAAAACTTGATAAAAAATACTATAAATAGTTTTTAATGAATACAGCTCATTTGATAGCTGCTTGATAGAGTGATCATTTATTAAAACATATAATGAAATAATGACAGAAATTGCCATCATTACTCTGGTAGAAAATATGATTTTTTTGAAAATTGAAATATTCATCAATAAGCTTGATACTCTGGCAAATATCAACATAAAGACGATAAATCGATCGTAAAAATCTGGTATAAAGCTTAGCATTTCCATTATCTAATGTACGTCGGCAAATGCTGCATGTAAAACTGCATAATCAGTACTAATTTATTCATCAGCCATGGACCCAATAGAAATAGCAAACTAAACATAATCATCAACTTAGGAATAAATGTTAGCGTCATTTCATTAATCTGGGTTCCCGCCTGAAAGATTGAAATCAACAAACCCACTAATAACGTCGGGATAGTGATAATGCAAACAGCCAAAATGGTATAAAAAAGCATTTGCTGCATAGCAATTAACATATGTGAATTATTCATATTCTTCCCTAACTAACTTATTAACAGCCAAGTCATCTATTGCTAGCTGTTCTTTTTTATCCATCATAAACTGCTTTTCACGACCTATCTTTTCAATAGCAGATTTAATAAATTTTATTTTTTGATCTAGTTGGCTAACTTTTTCGACCAATCCTTTTTTTACTTTAGCTAACCTTGCAATTTCGACTTCTTCACTTTTAATCAGATCCATGATTTTTTTACCAAAAGATGAAAAATTCTTCGTTAATATAGGCACCTGCTTTGTCATTTTCAATCTATCTTGATGATGACAATCATCATAATATGTTTTTATCTTCGCTAGCGAAGATATTTTATTATCTAACATATTAGCAACTTTGTTTAATTCGACTAAAAACTTATCCTTATCTTTCGTTAAAGAAAGTGTGATTAAATTTAGCTGTCTTTCATTTTTCAACTAAAAAACCATCCTTATCAGATAAATTAGTTTTGATCAAAGATGAAATACTTTGCTCAAGGCCTCCATACTTTCATCCATTGTTGCACTCTCGTTGACGCCTTGCACTAAAAATTTATCATAATTTTCTTTAAATCTCAGTGCCTCATCTAAAACTTTATCCGTTCCAGGATGATACATCCCCACCTGAACCAAGTCCTTATTTTTCATATAAGAACTATATAATCGTTTAAAATGCATAGCAGACTGCATGTGGTCTTGATTCACCACACTATTCATTACACGGCTAATTGATCGTTCGATATCAATAGCAGGATAATGTGCTGCATCAGCTAATGCACGTGACAAAACAATATGTCCGTCCAGTACCGACCTAGCATGATCACCAATAGGATCATGGTGATCATCCCCCTCAACTAAAACAGTATAGAATGCTGTAATAGAACCTTGACCTACTTTGCCATTACCTGAACGCTCTACTAACTGTGAAATCTTGGCAAATACCGAAGGAGTAAATCCTTTCGTTGCTGGCAACTCACCTACTGATAAAGAAATTTCACGCTGAGCTTGAGCAAACCTGGTAAGTGAATCAATAATTAATAAAACATCTAGCCCCTTATCACGATAGTACTCAGCTAGTGCAGTTGCTAATGATGCACCATTGACACGCATCAAAGGCGATGTATCTGCGGGAGATGCAATAATAACAGATTTTGCCAAGCCATAAGCGCCTAGA
This sequence comes from uncultured Coxiellaceae bacterium, assembly GCA_964480845.1. Lineage (GTDB taxonomy): Bacteria > Pseudomonadota > Gammaproteobacteria > DSM-16500 > DSM-16500 > Aquicella. Next base: position 2,235 of record CAYZRM010000088.1, read on the forward strand.
TTCTCCTCAATAAATTCTTTCACTTCGCGGCCGCGCTCACCAATTAAACCAACTACCACCACATCTGCTTTAGTAAATTGTGTCATCATGCCTAACAACACGCTTTTACCAACACCACTACCTGCGAAAATACCTAAACGCTGCCCCTTTCCTACGGTTAAAAGTCCATTAATTGCTTTGATGCCAACATCCAGTGGCGCATCAATTCGCCGCCTATTAAGTGGGTTAATTGGTTTAGAAATTAATGGATAATAGCCATCATACATAATAGGACCTAAATCATCGATAGGCTCACAAGAAGAATCTAAAACACGCCCCAACAATCCCATACCCACATGCGCTTTATTTGACAAAGAAACAGGCGTGACTTTAGCGCCTTGCCTCAACCCTGATACATCTTGATTAGCCATGAGATAGGTTGTTTTGTTGGAAAATCCAATTACTTCGGCATAAATTGCATGGGATTGAGAAATAGCAATTTTACAGACTGTCCCTAATGGCGTATTTAATCCAACTGCCTCAATCTTCATACCTGATATTTTGGAAATGGTGCCAGAAATAACAATACCATCATTCTTATCAATGCTAGCATGCATTTTATTAAGATATGCTTTAATCCATATTGAATCTTGGCTATCCGTTTCCGTCATGATCTACCTTAGTAATCGCTTCTATTCTTTCATCTAAAATAGCACTGATTTCTGAGAAATGAGATTTTACAATAATATCACCCTGAGTTAAGTCAGGATTCACACTTAATAACTCATCTGGTAACAAATTTTCTTGCATGATTACTTGATGATCATCTTGGGAAATATAAATGGTCAAGACACTATTTTTTTCTTGAATAAGATTTTTTAATTTCCCTATCATGTTTGGCAAAATAGTGCTATCTGCACCTATTTCTTTTAAAATAATTTTTTTGACTGCTTTTTTAACTACCTGGTCAATTAAATTAATCATTTCTTCATCAATAGAAATACTAGAGCTTTTTAATTCATCAAATATTTTATTTAAAATATCTACTTTATTTAAAAAGTCTTTTTTCAAATTCTCTAATTGGGTCAGTTTTTCAGTAAATAACTTATCTTGCTCCAACTCTTTTTCACTAATTGGCTCAACTTCTATGGGTTCCTCTATCGTGGCTTCTTCTGCCACTTCCTCAGATTCTGACGCTACTAGCGTCTCGGATTCTTGGCTTAATACGTCAATTGTAGGGAACATCCATATATTCGATTCGTCTAAGTTATTCTCAGCCATGCTATCCCTTCAATTAAAAGACAATGTCATTATCATTTTTAGTGGCCAAGACTATTTTCTCTTCTTTTGCTAGCTTTTTAGCAAGAAGTATAATTTTCTTCTGCGCTTCAACTACCTTGGACATTTTTACTGGGCCTTTTACTTCCATATCATCTTTTAATATTTCAGCTGATTTACTAGACATCTGCTTCATAATGGCGTTTTTAACATAATCATCTACACCTTTTAGAGCAATTGCTAAATCGTCATTATCAACTTCGCGCAAAAGTGTTTGTAGACTCTTTCCATCCAAATCAGCCAAACGTTCAAATGGTAGCAATTTATCTTGAATCATATCACTTAGCTGCTGGTTATCTGTTGAGAGATAATTAATAATCTCATGCTCAGTGTCGCTATCTAAATAAGAAATAATATTAGCAACAGCCTCCACCCCATCAACTGAAATAGCACTAAATTTGTCAGGATCTTCGAACTGTTTATCAAAAAAGATAGATAGCACATCAATGCCGTAGGTAGATATAGGCATAATATTAGTCATTCGTTTAATAATTTGATTTTGCATATCTTTGGGCATGCATTTAACTAAATCAGATGCTTTTTCACTGGTCTGATTAGACAAAATAACAATCAATGACGTGATAATTTGTGGATGCTCATCCTGTATAATCTCGATAATATTTTTCATTGGCTGATATTTTAAAATCTCTATCCAACGAATTTTTTCACTATCGATACCATCAATCCCCTTAATACCGACTGAAGAAACTAAAGAATTTTTAATATATTCTTTAGAAACAACATCAATACCAAGGTTATTATTTGCTTCTTTAAAAAATTCATTTAACGCTTTAATGACCTCTTTCTCAGAAACATTCTCAATATCATTGATCGCCTCAATAACACTCTGCACTTCTCTAGGATTGAGGTTTTTTAAGATCTCAGCTGCCGCCTTGTCACCCATACCTAGTAAGATAATGGCTGCATTTCTAACTTTATCCATGCTACTTATTTTCCAATCCAATTTTTAATGACAGAGGCCACACGATTAGGCTCTCTATTTGCAAGTTCTTTTAAGCGATTAATTTGCTCTTGTTTTAAAGCCTGCATTTCTGGGGTCATATAGTATCCATTTTTGTCTTCCCCTACAGGAGCTAACTCAGTACCACCATCAGTCTTGGCAAATTTTGTCATTTTTCTGTAAAGCATGAAGAGTATGCTTAAACCTAAAGCAATACCAATGAAACGCTTCAGCATATCCCAGAACCATGGCTCATCCCAGACATGCATACTAGATGATTGAGTTTCAGGTAAAGGTATAAAATTACTATTTACAACAGTCACCTTATCACCACGCTTCTCATCATAGCCTATGGTCGCCTTCACCAGATCAGTAATCTTATTTAGCTTATCTTGGGCGATAGGCTTACTGGTTGATTTCTTCGTCTTAGGATCGTAAGTTGTTTCATTATCCACGACAACAGCCACAGACAAGGCAGATACTTTAGCTGCACCCGATTTTTTATACGTGACTGTTTTATCAATTTCATAATTCTTTGTGCTTTCAGAACTAGAATTACCCCCACTAGCACCGGCTCCTCCTGCTTTTCTATCAGCATCTGATTCAGGTGGTGTATTAGATAGTGACCCTGGTGGCCCAGAAGCAGCACCATCACTACTACTAGATTTTGATTCCTGCTCACTACGTATCACTTTACTTTTAGGATCATATTTCTCATTTGCTTCTTCTTCTTGTGCGAAGTCGATATTAGCAAATACTCTGACACTGACTTTATTCTCTCCTACCAATGGAACAACCAAGCTTTGAATACGCTTTTCATAAAAACTTTGCACATTATTTTGGTAGGTCAATTGTTCTGCATTGTAGAGCGCATCCTGATTGAGAATACCAGACAAGTAATGGCCGTATTGATCAGTGATAGCAACATCTTTAGGATCTAATCCTGGCACGCTACTCGCTACTAACTGAACAATAGCTCGTATTTTGTCTTTATCCAGCATAAACCCAGGGGATGCCATCACGACAACAGAAGCCGTAGGATGACGATTTTCATCTGCAAAGATATTGTTTTCAGGGATGGCAATATGTACTTTCGCAGAAGAAATACCTTCTATCCCTGAAATTGTTTTAGATAAATCGCTCTCTAATGCCCTCAAGTAACGAGCATTTTCCATAAATTGACTACTACCAATGCCACCTTGATCATTGAGATATTGAAAATTGAAGCTATCATCTTTAGCAACACCGGCTGCTGATAATCTTAATTTAGCTTGCTGCACATCTTTAGCAGGCACAAAAATTAAGCCATCGGTATCACCCATTTTATAGTGAATACCAGCTTTATCAAGCGTATCAATAATCGTAGACATATTTTGTGAACTAACTTGGTAATCCAGTGGACGATAAATAGGCTCTTGAAATGAATTATAGACACCAATACCAACTGCAACACTGGCTGCTAAACCAGCCATAAAAATTAGCTGTTTTGCTAAAGGGGTTTGAATAGCCGTTTTTACATTTTTCAAAAGCTTCAGACTTTCAGCTGATTGCATATTTCACCTAATTAATTAATTGGCTATAGAGGCATATTCATGATTTCTTTATAAGCATCTAATAGCTTATTTCTAACAATCATGAGACCTTCAAAAGCAACTTTTGATTTTTGGGATGCAACCACTACTTGCGCCATAGAAACTGATCTATCGCCAGATGCATAAGCATCTCGCATCGATTGGCTAGTCATACGCATTTTATTAACTGATTGAAAAGCACCTTTTGCCACAGACATCATATCGTCGAAACCATTTGTTGGCGCGATTTGCTGCTTAGCAAAGACTGACGATTTGCCGGAAATATCACGGATCCTAGTTAGCATTTCGCTAATATCAGCCCTAACATTTGGCACATTGTTAATGCTCATTTCTTCCCTTCTCCCTTAAGGAACATCAATCCCTACTGATTTCAATTTTGCAATTTTATAACGCAATGTCCGTGGACTAATATTTAATTTTTCTGCAGTGGTATTCCGACAACCATCTGCTTCTTTTAACACCGTTAAAATCACTTTAGCTTCATTTGCTTCCAATTGGGAGCTAAAATAATCCGAGTGATCTAGCACATTATCATCAATTGCAATCTCTGTCAGATTTTCGTCTAACATAATATCGCATTCATCAATAATGTCACTATCTGTCATCACAATTGCACGCTGGATGACATTATCCATCTCTCTCACATTACCATGCCATTGGTAATGCATTAGTTTTTGCTTTGCTGCTTTAGTCAGGCTAGGAATCGGCTTTTCTAGCTCTAATGCATATTTTTTCAAGAAATACTCTGTCAGAGGAATAATATCTAATACTCTATTTCTAAGTGGCGCACAATGAAGAGGAATAACATTCAAGCGGTAATACAAATCACGCCTAAACAACCCTTTCATTACTTGTTGCCTTAAATCTAGGTTTGAAGCTGCAATAATACGCACTTTAATAGGGATGGGTTTACGACCACCTAAACGTTCTACTTCTCTTTCCTGTAGTACACGCAATAGTTTTGCTTGCAAGCTTAACGGTAGTTCAGAAATTTCATCTAATAATAATGA
>CAYZRM010000089.1:0-1243 GCA_964480845.1 uncultured Coxiellaceae bacterium
GGAGATAAAGGCCTAGATAGATCAGGGAAACCAAAATCTAACTATCAACCAGGTATGGAATTAAGAGCCAAGCAAACAATTTTTGCTGAAGGGTGTCGAGGCTCACTGACGCAAACACTATTTGCGCACTATCAACTACGCGATAATGTCGACCCACAGACCTATGGGTTAGGTATTAAAGAAGTATGGGAAGTACCTAAGGAATTACATAAGCCCGGGTTTGTCCAACATTCCATCGGCTGGCCGTTAGATAGCCATACTTACGGTGGTTCATTCGCATATCATTTTGGAGAGAATCTATTAGCAATAGGCTTTGTAGTCGGTTTGGATTATGAAAATCCTTATCTTAATCCTTACGAAGAATTTCAGCGTTTTAAAACACATGCATCTATATATCCTCTACTGGAAAAAAGTAAACGCATTGCCTATGGTGCCAGAACGATTATTGAAGGTGGCCTACAATCCATTCCCAAACTAACTTTTCCAGGTGGCTTAATCATTGGTGATGCTGCAGGATTTTTAAATGTTCCTAAAATTAAAGGCATTAATAATGCCATGAAATCGGGAATGATTGCTGCTGAAAGCTTATTTCCACTACTGACTAAAGATGCTGTTCCTGAATGTGTGACCTACACTGAACAGCTAAAATCAAGTTGGCTATGGGATGATTTATATCGTGCCAGAAATATTAGACCTGCTTTCCGCTTTGGACTTTTACCGGCCTTGCTATACTCTGCGATTGATACCTATTTATTCCGTGGTCGCGCACCATGGACTTTACATCATCATAGACCCGATAATGAAGCATTAAAAAAAGCAAATGCCTGCAAAGCTATTGTTTATCCCAAGCATGACAATAAAGTCACCTTTGATTTACCCACTTCAGTTTATTTAGCACATGTTTCATATGAAGAAGATCAGCCTTATCATCTAAAATTAAAAGATAGGCATCAAATTCCAATTGATATTAATTTAAAAGAGTATGCTTCCCCTGAAACACGATATTGCCCGGCTGGTGTATATGAAATCCTGCACAATGAGCAAAATGAACCTCGATTAATGATTAATGGTGGCAACTGCATACATTGCAAAGCATGTGACATTAAAGATCCCACTCAAAATATACGTTGGACACCAAGCGAAGGTGGTAGTGGCCCTCAATACGAAATAATGTAAAGGATAAAATATGGATATCGCGCTTTTATTAGAAAACCAACGTAGCTTTTTTAATTCTAACGCGACC
>CAYZRM010000089.1:1343-6833 GCA_964480845.1 uncultured Coxiellaceae bacterium
TCTTATTTACAGCCTGAGCCCTATGGTTGCTCCCTGATTATGAGCCCTTGGAATTACCCAGTTATGCTTTCTTTCTCTCCCTTAATAGGTGCTATCAGTGCAGGAAATTGCGTTATTTTAAAACCATCGGAAATAGCATCAGCAACGCAACGCCTGATAGTAGATCTAGTCAATAAAACATTTCCGTCTAATTATATTCACGCATTAAACTTAGATGCTAATGAAACTATTCAATTGCTAGCACATCGATTTGACTACATCTTCTTCACTGGTAGCACTGCGATTGGTAAAAAAATTATGGCAGCTGCTGCGAAGCATTTAACACCACTCACCTTAGAATTAGGGGGGAAAAGTCCCTGCATCATTGACGAAACGGCTAACTTAGATTTCGCAGCTAGGCGTATTATTTGGGCAAAAATGATGAATGCCGGGCAAACCTGTATTGCCCCAGATTATTTATATGTGCAAACATCATGTAAAGAGAAGCTAATTGAAAAACTCATACTCGTTATAAAAGAATTTTATGGTGAACAGCCACAGAATAGTGCCAGTTTTGGCCGCATTATTAACAAGCATCACTTTGACAGACTAAGCAAATTACTATCATCTGGTCACCTTCTCCATGGTGGAAAAACAGATGAAAAGACGAAATATATTGAACCTACTTTAATCGAGCAAGTTACTTGGCATGATGAGTTGATGCAGGAAGAAATATTTGGACCTATTCTACCCATCTTAACATTCGATCAAATTGAATCTGTTATTGATACATTAAAGGTTAAAGAAAAACCGTTGGCGCTGTATTTATTTTCCCAGGACAAAAAGATACAAGACCAAGTAATGAATACACTTTCATTCGGCGGTGGTTGCTTGAACGATTGTCTTGTTCATATTGCCAATCTTCACTTGCCTTTTGGTGGTGTCGGATATAGTGGAATAGGAAGCTATCATGGAGAAGAATCATTCAACGTATTCTCTCATCTCAAATCAATATATAAAAAAGTAGTAGCAATAGATTTAAAATTAGAATACCCACCTTATAGCAGCACTAAGCTTGATTGGATTAAACGCATCTTTCGTTGGTCTTAAAAATGCCCCGACAAATCAGTGATGTTTTGTCGGGGTGTAAATTAATGCTGATGTTCTGCTGTTTTAGCCTTTACTTGGTTTAACCAAGCTTCAAGGACTATCGTATTACCTAAACTTTCTAGCCAAGAAACATCGGTATCATCTGCCATACGACTACCTTGCTGAATAGCATCTACTACTGCATCAATCTGATAAGTATATAAAGGCTTATCAGCAACTACATTGATTTCTGTTGCGTCTGTTTGATCATGCCGTTTAACTAAAATTTTATTATTTTCTTGCGCTGGCATCCAAGGATTAGTCAACATAGTTAGCATGCCTTCTGTACCAAACACTTCAAACTGTGCAAACATATCCAAATCATCTGCCACTGTCACCGTTGCTGTCATTTGTTTAGGAAATTGCATTAACAAACTAGCGGATCTATCCACATTACGTTTAGTATCCATTTCGCCAATAGATACTAAATCACTAGGCTCAGCTGTCATGCGATTATGAGCGCTACCTGCTAGTAACCGAATAAGTGAAACCGGATAGCAACCTAAATTTAAAATACTACCGCCAGCTTCAGTATTAGCATCTGCTGCAATATTAGCTGTGTAAATAGCATTGAAGCGTTTAATCTCGCCTAATGTTTTATCTTTTACTAACTCAATTAATTTTTCTGTTAACGGATGATGTCGGTACATTAATCCTTCTAAACAAAATACATTTGCTTTTTTTACTACCGCTAATGCTTCTTGCGCTTCTTCTAAGCTAGTCACGAATGGTTTTTCACAAAGGATGTGCTTGCCAGCAACAGCCGCACGCATTACCCATTCTTTATGCATATGGTTTGGTAAACCGATGTAAATAGCATCAACATCCGGATCAGCTAATAAAGCAGCATAACTAAAATGGGCCGTTTTGATTTGGTGCTGGCTAGCAAATTGTTGAGCCTTTTCTAATGTACGCCCAGCAACCGCTTGTAATGTACTGGCGGTAGAAGCCTGGATTGCTTTTGCAATCGTACCTGAAATTTCACTGGTTCCTAATATACCCCATTTAATTGGCTGCACTGACATATGAACTCTCTCTCGGTTGTGGTCTTTAAAGGCGGGCATTATAGCGAGTTTATCCCTCAGATGACAGTTATGCCTAGAAAGTAGTACACTGAACCAATAGACTCAGGAAGAGGCTACCTTAATGTTTGGACGTTGGTTTCGTAAAAAAGATATTCAACATATCAATCAACATGCTTCTCTCCTACGCTCACTAAGTGCATTTGATCTAACGTTGATGGGTATAGGCGCTATTATTGGCGCAGGTGTGTTTATCTTGACTGGAATTGCTGCAGCCACCAAAGCCGGCCCTGCTGTTAGCATTTCCTATACGATTGCAGGCTTAGCTGCCCTGTTTGCTGCTTTTTCTTATGCCGAATTAGCAGCGAGTGTGGGGGGCACCGGTAGTGCTTATAGTTACGCTTATGCTGGCTTTGGTGAATTAATCGCTTGGATTATTGGCTGGAACTTATTATTAGAATACACCATGAGTGTGGCAACAGTTGCGATTGGCTGGTCTGGCTATGCCGACAATTTTTTAACAGCCATACATATGAGTCTACCAACCGCCCTGACCAAGAATATCTTTGAGGGTGGCATTATTAACCTGCCAGCCATGCTGATTATTGTTGCTATTTCCTACTTGTTATACTTGGGAGTAAAACAAAGCGCCCGTTTTAATGCCGCTGTTGTTTTTATTAAACTTTTTACCATCGGATTATTCATTACTATTGCGACTATGCATATTAATACTGCTAATTGGCACCCCTATTTTCCATTTGGCTGGGCTGGCGTGATGGAAGGTGCTGCCTTGGTCTTCTTTGCCTATATAGGCTTTGATGCCTTATCAACAACCGTTGAAGAAGCTATTGAACCACAACGCAATATCCCTATTGGCATCATCACCTCTCTCATTATCTGTACACTCATTTATATTATTGTTTCTGCCTTGCTAACAGGTATCACGCCATATCAGGCGTTAAATGTTAGCTCACCCGTATCACAAGCATTACTTAATATTGGCCAAACGTTGGCTAGTAGCATCATCGCTGTTGGGGCAATTGCTGGACTCACAACCGTCATGTTAGTGATGTTTTATGGCCTAACACGCATTTGTTTAGCCATCGCACGGGATGGCCTTTTACCTTCTGGACTAAGTCACATACATCAAGAGAAACACACTCCCGCTCGTATTATATTATTAATGGGCTTAGTAATGGCAGTCATTGCAGGCCTCTCTCCCATTGATAAGGCAGCTGAGTTAGTGAATATTGGTACCCTGGCAGCGTTTACCTTCGTTTGTGGTGGTGTTATCGTATTAAGATGGACTCACCCTGAAATGCCCAGACCATTTAAGCTTCCTTTAACCCCCTATACGCCCAGCCTGGGTGTCTTATGCTGTCTTTATCTAATGTACAACTTACCTGGCATTACTTGGTGGCGCTTTTTATTATGGACTATCTTCGGATTGTTTATTTATTTCCTGTATGGTCAACGACATAGCATTCTAAATAAAGAATAAGCACAATCTTATAATTGACTTAAAATTAGGCATACACTATACTGCGCCCCGTATTGACACTAATTATTATAAATAGTACACAACGGGGATTTGAGCATGATTGTGGAAGATGAAGACCAAGCAGACTTCACCAATGAAGAGCCGATACAAGAACAACAACGAGGATTACTAACTAAAATAAGAAATGGGGCAATTACGTTTGCGCGTTATACTGTAGCAAGTGTCCTTGGCACCTGCCAGTATGTTTCAAGCACGGGCAGTTTATTGGTTAATTTAGAAGGTAAGCTAGTGGGTTTCGCTCACAGCACCAATCCCATTGTGAACGACACCGTTACTGGGGTAGCAACCATTGCTAATCTAGTCGTTACCAGCCTGACACGTGTACCTGCCAACTTTAAGCTACTGCTGGCTAAACCCAAAAAAGATAAATACGCAGATCAAGAAACCGTCCCACTAAAAAATAAACCCATCACATTTGACAAATTAGGCTGGAAAGGCCGTATTTTCTATGCGATTAATCTACCCCTCAGTATCGCTTCCTGCTTTTTTGGCCCGATCAACATCTATTATTTTTCATACACAGTCATTATCAGCTTAATTCATCTCATTGATAAGATACTGCCTGCCTCAGCTGGTAGAATACCTCCCGATGAAGAAATTAGACACATGGGATCAGTCATCACTATTTCAGCATTTATGTTACTTGCGCGTGCAATTAACACTGTTGCCTATGACTTAACGATCGCCAATAAAAATGCGCTAGAGATTGGTAAAACACTAGATGAAGGTGAGCTACCAGGCAACCTTAGCACACTATTAGCAACAGCATTTATTACGCTGCCAAGTGCAATTTCCGTGACATTATTGGCGCATAACTCCACATTAAAAGCATTAGAACATATTTCTAATCAATTGCCATTTCATATTCCCTTCACCGTGTTAAATGTAATCACTAAAATTTCTACCGTATCAGCAACCCAAGGACATGTCTTAAAAAGTGCGCCCTCTATTCATGCAATCATGAATCGTACCATTGAGCGTATCAAAGGTAATCCACCACAAGAAACATCCAACGTAAAATGCACAACTGTTTTTAAAACATTTTTTTATCTATCCAGTACCTTATCGTGCATAACAGATGGTTATAGTGGTGCCGCATCAGTTGCTAACTTATTCAAAAAACCACATAGTTCATTGGCAATAGGTGCAGCGGTGACCAGTGGCGTTAGCTTAGCAACCTGTGCTTTCGGTCTCAATCGGCAAGGCTTTTTTAAAACATTAGATATTCACTCTATAGAAGAAAAGAAGACAGATGATGATATTGAAGCGCAACGTAGCTTGCTTGAAAGTGATAGTTCAGAGGATATATCAAAAGTGGAACGATCTACTCCACCAAGACGACGCCGAGCTATCTCCATTGCGCCACGAACTACCACCGACGACTACAATGAAGACTTAGCCTTTTCCTCACCAATGGAAGAGTTTAATCCGCGAAGCATGCCCTAAATAACAAATAAATTTAGCTCCCTGCTAGTGCTAAATTTACTTTTGATTGCGGTTGTCGGCCTAGTTTATGCGAAATATAGCGCCCTACCGCAATTATCTTTTGCAAATCAATGCCTGTTGTAATTCCCATACCATTTAACATATAAAGCACATCTTCTGTTGCCACATTACCTGAGGCTCCCTTCGCATAAGGACAACCACCTATGCCTGCTACCGAGCTGTCAATGATATTGATGCCATTATGGAGCGCCTCATAAATATTTGCTAATGCCTGGCCATAGGTATCATGAAAATGCACTGCTATTTTTGTCACAGCGACTTTTTCGCTAACTA
>CAYZRM010000090.1:0-6715 GCA_964480845.1 uncultured Coxiellaceae bacterium
AAGTCACATATTTTATCTGTTGCTCATTCTTTATTTCAGCAAATAAATTTGCCGTTAGGTAGTAAAGAAATTGATCTTTCCACAAACAGCAAGCAACCTTATTTCTATCAACTAACCCAGTCTGGGTTTGATGAAATTGCTGAAAAACCATCTAATCAAGGCATAGAAGTCTATCGTGAATACCAATCTGCCAATGAAAATCAGCTAACACAAGCTGAAATAGGAGACGATATTATTGTTCGCATTCGCCTGCGTTCTACTGATAACTTATACCATAACAATATTGCAATTGTAGATTTATTGCCCGGTGGATTCGAGGTAATCAGAGACTCTGTCAACATCAAAAATATGGATTACGTTGATATTAGAGAAGATAGAGTATTAATATTCGGTTCTATTGGGCCTGAAAGTAAAGAATTTATGTATCGCATTAAAGCGACCAATCAAGGACTCTATAAAGTTTCACCAATATATGCAACATCCATGTATCAACCAGCGATTAAATCCATAGGAACGGGAACAACTATATTGGTAGGTGATAAAAAGAATTAGCACACTTTATTTCTACCACTGTGCTTGGCATTATACAAGGCCTTATCAGCTTTAGAGATAAGCTCATCTAGTATTGCGCCATCAGCAGGATAAAATGAGATGCCTATAGAGACAGTGACTTTTAGAAAAGCTTTTTCATGTTGAATACTGCTGTCTTCTATAGCCTGCCTGATTGTTTCTGCTTTAGCATAAACCTCAGTTTTGGTATGCTCATTAATGTAAATTATAAATTCCTCACCACCCCAGCGACTGACAAGATCACTTGCAGGGCAAGTTTCTTTTAATGTATCTGATACTCTACGAAGTACTTTATCACCAACTAAGTGTCCGTGGGTATCATTTATTTTCTTAAAGAAGTCAATATCTAGTAGTAATAATGCAAATGGCTTTCCTTTATGAAGATGGAGCTTTTTACCAATATCTTCCTCAAAATAACGACGATTATGTAAGCCAGTCACAATATCATGGGTAGATTGTATTCTGAGCTCATCACGCAACTTAATATTATATACACTTAAGGCAATTTGCTCTGAAATAATCTGTGCCAAATAGATTAACCGCTGGTTTAAGTGGCTATTTTCTTCCAACTCAATATACAACAAGCCCATCATTTCATTTTGTGCATGTAAAGGTAAACAAGCATAAGCACCTGGCATTATCTCGCTTTTCTTTAAATGATTACAGATCACACCCGCGTCAGTATTAGGTAAAAAATGTGCATGATTCCTAATAATCGCCCAGCAATCTTCTTTTTTAAAAGACAATATATTAGAAACAGGCTTACCCCAGTGTATTTCTTTAGTAAATACATCATGATTGACATCATGCATTAAATACAAAATGCCCGAGGTCTTTTTCAAAATAATTTTTGTATAGATCGCAACAGTTTCCATGACATATTTAATACAAGTGCATGATTGCAATAAGTTCATCAGCTCCTCAAGAACAATTAGTTCATGATTATGCTTCTCTAAATTAGCCACAACGTTTTCTAACTCTATTTTTGATTCTGCTAGTTTCTTCTCATTCTGTAATCTAGGTTTGACATCCGTCGCGACATGGTTTGCGCCTATAATATTACCGCTGGCATCCCTAATTGGATTAAAATGGATTTCGTAATCAAGATTGCCCAACCTCTTATCAGAAAATGTTTCAATAACAATAAAGGAATCTCCTTGAAGTGCTTTACTCCATAGATTTGTCACTTTCTCTTTATTTTCTCGGCTTAACTTTTCTAAAATCGTATTTAAACTCATTCCCACTTGCAACTGGATTTTAAATACACGATATATCTCATTCTGATAGGCAGCATTAAAAACGATAAAATGATAGTTCAAATCTATTGCTGCAATCATATCTTCAGAGCCTTCAATAATACCTCTCAAGCGCTCATGTGCATCAGCAAGCTCTATCCGCGTTTGCGATAGCTTATTTGTTTCTATCTGTCTTAACTGTAATGTTTGAACTAATAAACCAGAAATAAAAGAAATTAAAATACCAATTAGCAATGTTAATGTTGGCTGCCATTTCGTAATAATTTGATTATAAAGCTCGCTAGATGGCCAAACAATAATATGCCAATTTCTGCCTAAGATAGTAATTTTGGTTGATACATTCCAATCATTATAATAACGGTAGTTAGTATCTTCTTGAGAATACAAGATTTCATTTTTATCCGTAATTTTAATATTGTAACCATTTAGATGGTAGCGACTAATAATAGTATCTAGCATTACTTGGGCGTTGATAAGACCAACCATAAATCCATTAAATGTATTATTCTTGAAAATTGGACTAAAGAGGATAATACCCTGACCACCCTCTAGTAAGTCAATTTTATTGGTAAATAAAGGCTTATTTGCCTCTTTACTTGCTAGCATTTCTGTACGACTGCTAACATCTTGGTAAAAATTATAGCCCCTAATAGAAACACCTTCACTCTTAGGGGCAACCCATCGAATTTTATAATCTTTATCAACATACATAATACTGATATAACCGGGTTGATCCTGAAGATAGTGATTAACATCAGACTGCCATTCATCTTCAGGTGTATTATTTCTATGTATCCAACGATAGGTAATTCTTAAAAATGCAGTTGCTCTCTCTTTCACGTGCGCTTGCACTACACCTGTTATATTATTTAAATTGATGCTTAATAAATTTGAAAGGTATACCTCTTGGCTTTTCCTGATCATCTGCCAGCTGAAAAAAGTAGCAACTAGAATTGAAAAAGTGGCAATTAATGGCAAGAGTGGGAAGTAATACCGGCTCTTTTTTTTCAAATACATTGCTGTAATTAACCCTAGGCTAAGCATGATTACGCCTGCAGAAGTATGCACAGCCATCCTGACCCATTGCGATAAACCATAATGAGTTGTGATATCAAACAAATAGAATAATACAGAAAAAATACCTAAGCTCAAGACCACAAATATAAGAATCAAATTGAGAATCATACGATTTTTATTATATGGTAATGATAGCAACATGAAAGAAATGCCAATACAGATAAAGCTAATTGTGGTATTGAATGTCATTCGACCAGGTGCAAATGTGGCTTTTACTATAAAAGATTTAACGAGTAACTCATCTATCCCTAAACTGGTATTAAATAGATGTTCAAGTAAGGCTAATACAGCAATAACCAATATGGCATATGAGAAGGGGCGTGTTATAGAGAGTTTCTGTTTAATGAAACTAATTAATGCAACACCGCTTAACACAAAGCAAATGGCAGTATTTATCTGCATAGGGGAAAATTCTTTGCGCATTTGTACGATGAGATGTGAATGGGTGTACCAGCCGGCAACAACAATTAATCCTAGGCAAATACAGAAGGCACCTATTAGACAAACAACTAAATTAAGTATCGCAGTTTTCTGCATTTGCACTATTCTATTCCTTCTAGCTAGTGTTTTCCAAATGCCACCCATGTTGCTAAGAAATATGATCGCCCCTTCCCTACGTTTTGACCGTACAAATCTTGTGCTATTCCTGCCTGTAGCGCTATTTTTTTAGTCGGCCAATACAGTAAACTAGGAGCAACTGTTACGATATTATACCCTGATCCTTGGGGATAATTGATGTGATCGGTGCTAAAAGTATTGTAATTTTGTAGCAATACCCAGAGTCTTTCATCTTTAAATTTAGCGCCGGCTTCTAAATTAATTTGTAACTGATTACCTGCACTATAACGCTGCACCAAGCCAAATGATGCATCCGCAAACCAGTATTGTGCTGACTTTGGACTTAGTTCACCACTTGTACCAATTAATATGCTTTCTTCAGAATTAAAAGAACTATTTTGAGGGGGAATATTAAAAGAAGCAGCCCTACCCAATTTATTTGCTCCTAACTGAATAGAAAGAACTGAACTATCCTTACTCCAGAGCAAATACCGCCCTATTAATTTAGTATCATTAACACCGCCTTGCACGCCTGCTGCACTTGTATTACTCTTAATGGCAGAAAAATAAAGAGCCATAGTGAGACGCTCAGTAAGGCCATACTCAATATATTCATCAATTTCATTCTTAGCGTAAGTGGGACTGCTTTTTAGCCTACCCGCAGGCGTCCAATATTGTTCGCTGAGATAACGTCTAACAGTTAATATATTTAAGCCTTCTCCCTTAGGCATGACCCAAGCCCCTGCATAACTAACAACAGGAAAAATGATTGGCACAATAGCTAAAAATATCCATTTTTTACGCATATCCCACCATGAAAAATTAGGTATAAAACAGTATTTATATACTAATAAGCTGATTTAAAATAGTATTTATTATTAGGCATAAGATCTAGGGTAAGAGACTATGCGCCTCGGCGAACATTTTATGAAACATCAAATTACTGATGAAGAGCAAATTCAGAAGGCCCTCGAGATACAGGCTAAGTCTGGCGGGAAAATAGGCGAAATTTTACTAGCCATGGCTAATATGCGGGCGATTGACTATTACAAAGTCATAGCCAAGCATTATGATATTAAATTTGTTGATTTGTTAAAGTCAGACATTGATTTAGATTTATTAAATAATGAAAACAAAGAACGTTATTACAATGAAATGACCATTCCCATTTCAAAGGAAGGTGATTGTTACACAATCGCAACAGCCGACCCTGGGCCAGAAACATTTAAGCGTATTCAGGACGAATTTGGAGAAAATACGAATATTGTTTGCACCTCTAAATTTGATGTCATGTGGTCTTTACAAAAAATATTTAAAACTGACTATTTAGAGTCTTCAATTTACGAGCTATCTAATAAGCATGAAAAATTAAGTGCCAAATACATACCACCTGTTTGGTTAAGAGTCATTTATTTATTGCCATTTTTTGCATTAATTTTCTTGCTAATGTTTGATTTAAAGCTAGGTCTTCTAGTTGTTAATAGCATATGCTTAGTTGGTCTTAGTTTAATCATTACATTTAAAGTTGGCCTCTCACTAATTGGACTAATGCTATCCACTAAAGCGACAGCAAAAGAAATCAGTATTGATGAAAAAGAACTGCCGATATTTTCTATTCTTATTCCTCTTTATAAAGAAAATCATGCTACTTTAAATAGCCTATTCACCCATATTCAAAAGCTAATATACCCCAAGCACAAATTAGATATTAAAGTGCTACTAGAAGAAGACGATAATCAAACTATCGATATCATCAAGAAAATGCATCTACCCAGTTATATAGAGTTTATCTATGTTCCAGCGGGAGAGCCAAGAACCAAGGCAAAAGCGTGTAACTACGGATTTAAATTTGTTCGTGGCAAATATTTATGCTTATATGATGCAGAAGATCAGCCTAACCCTGATCAACTGATCAAGGTCGTTCAGCTTTTTAAAGAAAGTGAAAAAGATAAGGAAAAAGTTGCATGTATTCAATGTAAATTGAATTTCTATAATAGCAGGGAAAACTGGCTCACTAAAATGTTTACCATTGAGTACACCTATTGGTTCGATTTATTATTGCCTGCACTAGCCTATACACGTATCCCCATCCCTCTGGGTGGGACAAGCAATCATTTTCAAACAGAAATGTTAAAAGAAGTCTTTGCCTGGGATCCATTTAATGTAACAGAAGATGCCGATCTTGGCTTACGTTTATCACGTCTAGGCTATATCACTAAGATTTTAGATTCAACTACCTATGAAGAAGCTAATTGTCAATTAATTAACTGGATTAAGCAACGAACACGATGGGTGAAAGGTTACATGCAAACCTACATCGTTCACATGCGTAATCCATTTGAATTATGGTACAAAATTGGAACAAAAGGATTTATTGGATTTCAACTTTTTATCGGGGGTACTGTTTTAAGTAATTTAACCAATATTCCCATGTGGATTATTTGTGCTTTAGTATTTCTTGTTCCTGGATTTAATGTATCTTATTATTTCCCAGGAATAGTTTATGATATGGCTATTATTAACTTAATTGTGGGAACAGGCGGTATTATTTTACTAAACCTGTTAGGCGTAATAGAGCGAAAGCAATACCACTTAATCATCAGCACATTAACCTCGCCCGTATACTGGATGTTAATGTCGGTAGCTAGCTATCGATCTTTGTATCAACTCATTTTTAACCCTTCTTACTGGGATAAAACGCAACATGGGATTAGCAATGTGTTTGCTAATAAGAAAAATCTTGGAATAGAACAAATAAATATAGCGGAGATGTCTAGCGTGTCAGGTATCAAATTTGGAACCAGTGGCTTAAGAGCATACAATCACTTACTAACAGACAAAGTCTGTTATGAATTTGCAGCTGCATTTTTGCAACATTTAAAACTCATTAATAAACTAGATGATGGCAGTAAAGTAATGATTGCCGGTGATCATAGACAAAATACAGACCATATTCTAAAGGTGATTGCTAAAGCAATTACCGATTTAGGCTACGTTGTCGAGTATATAGGAAAAATCCCTACACCCGCCTTAGCATACTTTAGCCAAATTAATAAAACACCTGGCATTATGGTAACAGGCAGCCATATTCCTGCCGACATGAACGGCATCAAATTCTATAGCCGTGAAGGAGAAATCACTAAGGAAGATGAAAGAGGCATTTTGAGCCAAACTGTTAACATAGATCCTCATTTATTTGATGAAGATGGCAATCTACCTGTTTCTGATTTATACATGCTACCACTCTCTTTTGA
>CAYZRM010000091.1:0-6512 GCA_964480845.1 uncultured Coxiellaceae bacterium
CCGCCTAATTAATTCGTCAATTTAACTCCATACACAACTTTAGATCATAGCTCAAATAACACGATGGGGGGAGTATGGAAAAGAACTACTGGAGCAATTTAGCTGGCATATTAGTTACCTATTTTGATGCTTTATATAACGAAGATCACCTGATATTCCCTGCCCCTTCAGCAAACCCACTAGTTGGCCCTGCCAATAATGATCATTACATGTGCAGCTGCCTAGAAAAAGGAAAATGCAGCCATGACAATACAGGCTTTCTATATTTATTAACTGATATAAGCTTATTGAAAGAAGATATCTATATTGATAACAGCAAAGTCATCCAGCTATTACGTGAACAGGGTATAATAACAGGCTTAAAAATCGAGCAACAGGATAACACCCCCCTTCAGACATTAACAAAAATGTCTGCACAATTAAGGAGTTATATAAATATAACCGTGCAGCATCTTGGAAAAAGAATGAATACCTTACTATACCCTCCTTCATCATCTTTTGACTCAACCTCTCCTGATAGCGCAACCTCGTCTTCATTCTCTACCAGCTTACCCAGCTCCCTAAGCAACAACCTATCAAGCACTGAGTATAACTTAGAGCAGTCCTCCCTCCTTTTTCTCGACGACTTAAATGTGATAGATGGATTTACGTGTGAAGTTAAAAAAGACTCCGAGATGCAAATGTTTCACTCTTTCGCGCAAATTATCACCGATGTGGCACGCAGTTATTTTGACCAATGCACCCCTTTACAACAGCGTATTTTATTCCCCCAGTATCATGCTTATAAAACAACAAACAGAATAGTAAATCTTAAGCAAATTAAGCCACTAACCCTTAGTAACTGTATAGAAAAACTATCTGAAACAAATTCGCATCAGCAAACCACGTTGCATTTACTCTGCTATAGTGAAAATAACAATATCTTTGCTTCATTGTTCCGCCTAGAAAACTATTATACTGATAACCGAATAAAAGAGCTCGGAACAGCATTACATTTAGCAGATGAAAGAGGTAAAACAGGCTTAAGAATGCTCGTTGACTATCAGCCCCAGCATCTCGAAGCCTTATTTTTTTTAGCAAATAACTATCCTTATTTGCAAGAAAACTTAACGAATGCTTTGTGTAAAGAAAAAGAACTGTTCTTAGATTTTACTGATATTTTTCTACCTAAGGAACCAAAAACCGCCAACTGTGAAGATAATACAAGGATAGCTCAGCCCGTACTGGGCCTATTCCTGTGGAAAAGCTTAGCCAACAAGATAGCAGATGACTCTATCCTTACCACCACGTTAACCATAATGGAGCGATCGATTGAAGCAAGCATCTTTAGGTTACAAAGACTGATTATCCTTTTCGCCATGAAATCAGAAAATCTCAGCAAGCACATGATAAGGCTTCTTTTTACGAAAAAAGCTTTGCTATCTATATTGAATAGCAAAGACTTCTTTTCTTTTAGCAATCGCTGTGATCTGCTGATTAATGCTCTTTCCTTGTGGGTGCATAACACAAGAGATGTGCGGTTACCGATGATAACATTTCTATTAGAATCCTATCCTGACATGCCTAATGACTACTACATCAATGAAAAACAAATCTCAAAAGACCATTTTATTGTGTACGTACTTGGCAGTTTGCTAGGTAGCATAACCACGGGTTATGACAGCATTACCCATTTCGAGCAAAACGAGCAGCCATTAATACAAGCCACCAAAAAAATGCTGGCCCAACTTTATCAACAGCTCAATAGTGATACCCTAGAAAAAACAGATTGTAAAGAGATTAGCATCGTCAGTCAGACAGTTGATCGCCTAATGAAACTGGCAACAATTGAGGGGCTAAAAGCCGATGCAGCAACCTGTCTTGCAAGCTATTTAACAAAACACACCTCAAAACAACTTGAACACTTGTTTCTAAGCCTTTTGCCAACAATCAATACAATAACAGAGGTGTTTCAACTATTAAGTAATAGTCACGACAAGGAACCCAGAAAACGACTACAAGAAGTGGCGTTAAAGACTTTAATAACCAACCAATATCAATGCACACCCGATGAATTACTAACCTATGTTCAAACACTACTTGACATAACAGAGCAGGATATCCTTACCATAATAAAGCCTATCAACCCATCCTCCCGTATGGAAATATTATTTGGCTTGGCAGAAAAAAATCACCAGCTAAAAGAAATTATCTTAACAACGCTATCCACCACGGGGCTCTATATTTTTGAAGGGTATGATGCAGATAACCTACGTAAACGTTACTTATCCATGGTATTTGCTTTACCAGAAGAGGAAAAAGAAAAAAAAGTCGGTCTGATAAGAGCACTTATCAACAGCAGTTCTTCAAATCTAGAGACTATTGTACGCTTGGTGCCGGAGCATTTAGAAACACTATTTAAACTAGCAGAAAATGATGACGTAATAAGCGAGCTGATTGCAGCCTACCTAGGCAGTCATATTTACAGCGACGAGCTTACTACCCCTATTAACCGTTACGACACAATCGCCATCATAGGGTACCAGCTCTCCATAATCGCTCTCCAAGACAGAAAGCATCCTAACTTGTTGATGGCACTTTTAACATTAGCCACACAGCAACAGGCTATAAAAGACAGCATCATTAACATAATTTTCAAAATACCCACTTACACTTATAAGCGTAGGTATGATTGTTGTACTTTGGAGATCATATCCAACCATTACAATATAAATGAATCTAGGTCGCTATTAAACGCATTATTCAATTTGGCTAATGAAGAACAAATAGAAAACCTACTAACTCAGCTAGTCACCCTCCCTACCAATCGACATGGTAAAACGGGTCTTCAAATAATAAGTGAATGCTTGCCTAACTATTTTGATAGGCTATTCCCGTTAGCAAAAAAAAATAAACAGATAGCCAATATTCTAAAAAAAGGCGGCACATTAACAACAGATAACGGCACATACTATTCTGCTTTGTGGACCATATCCAACCATTACAATGTAAATCAATCCAGGCATCAATTAAATACATTATTCGAATACGCTGATAACGAAGAAGAAATAGAAAAACTACTAATTCAGATAATCACTCTCCCTACCGATCGATATGATAAAACGGGTTGTCACGTTATAAGTGAACTCTTACCTGACTATTTTGGCAGGCTATTCCAGTTAGCAAAAAAAGATACAAAGATAAACAATATTCTGGAAGACCACATGTTAAAAGAAGATTTTAATAAGCGATCTCCATTCAGCATAATAGCCAGCGACCAAGACACTGGCAGAGCAATTAGGAATATAGACGAAGCATTAAAATCAGTGCCGCCTCTCAACTCCGAGGATTCATTCTTTGTTCCAGGTAATACAACTACAATTGCCCACTACATAAACACTTTATTACAGATGCCAACTAGAATGGATGGGAAAACGGGTCTTCACTTACTAAGCATGCTGCCGTCCCCCCCATCTATCAATGATTACCTATCAGAGGGCAATCTGCCCTATTTTATAAAGAACATGCTAGCACCAGATGCTGAAAGGCAAACCCCTTTACAGATTATTGCTAGCAATAAAAAAACGGATCAGGCTATAACAGATTTACGCACACTATTCAGCTCAGTTAAAGAAAATCAAGCAACGATAAAAAACATGCTAACCAATTTGCTCTCTATGGATAATAGCCATTCCATGATGACAGGCTTGCAGATTATTACCTGCTATCTTCCTGAATATATCAGCACGTTATTTGAATTAGCAGAAAAGGACGAAAAAGTAAAAGAAACTATCTTAAAAAATGTAGCGCTCCCACTAAACCAATCATCTACCAGCCAAGCAACTAATATGCTATGCCAGCAACGTAACATAACCGATGAAAATACCAAAAGAGACATGCATACCCAATATGGCTCACCAACGACACCGTGGACGCCATTGCATTTAGTTATGTTACAGCCCGATGTGATGACAGTAAGAAAACATATCACCTTTCTATTATCTAGCCAGGTCGATAACAAAAAAATCTTCCATGCGATGCTTAAAAATGCCTTGCAACTACCTGTCAACAGGATCGATTTTTCAGGATTTTATATACTGATTGGAATTCCAATCATTCAAGATGCACTATTGGAGTTAGCGCAAAACGATGCAGAGCTAAGATCAAGCATTCAATTTAATTTATCTTACCAAGGACACGACTCAACCAAGCAATGTTCTGGCTTATACTTCATTGTTCATGAATCAATTAAGCGCGCCTCATCCGATGTCTCAGATTGGCATCCGCTAGATAGATTATTTGAACTTGCAGAAAAGTACCCAGAAATCAAGGAAGCCGTCAAGCAAACCGCAATCATCCCTGAAAAAGATCCTGCAGCAAATGACAGCGCTCTTCTTCTGATTTCTCGCTATCCTAACAACAAAGCAGAAAAGTATTTACGTATTTTGTTCAGCCTTGCCGCAAATGAAAATGAACGAAACGCGATGCTAATCAACTTGCAGTCACCGCCTAATAAGAAACAAGTACAACCCACTATTTTGCATACGATGATTCAGTACATACCAGAATTTCTAACATCATTATTTCAATTAGCAGAGGTCGATACGACTGTAGAGCAGTCTTTGATAGTAGCGTTACAATATCAACCCCTATTTCAAGATCCTGCATTGAAAGCTCTCGTTCACAATCAAACAGCTGCTTCGTCTCTGGAGGCATTATTTAAGTTAACAGAAAAATGCCGTGGCATAAGAGAGACGATACGCAATATATTAGAGGATAGACTACCCTATATTGCTAATGGACTACCATCCGACTTCCAGTATTTCGGTACATTAAACAAACTGGCAGGAAAACCAGCAGACGCTAGGATACTAACTTTGGACGAGATTCCCATTCCCTCACCAGATAGGAGCTGGGATTTCCCAACTAAACACAGTATATTAACTCTAGACGAGAGCCCCACTCCCTTACCAGAAAGGTACCTATCACCAGATAAGAAAGTTGCTGCCCCAAGTGCGCAGAATGACGTTGCGATGCCAGAACTTGAGAAATTTGTGATCAATTTCTTTGATTCCTTAACTGATGGCGGTCAACCCCCCATCAATCAATCGATTTTGAATCAAATGGAAACCTGGCGTACTCAGATTTTGTTGGATAATGAGGTGTTGTGTGAGTGGGCAACCGCATATCAGGATAGTGATAACGGGAATGTGCATTTATCTCCTTATCAAACAAATCGGATTTTGATGCAAGCTTTACTCATACCCCTTTCTCAGTGGGAAGAAACACTAATAAAAACATTAAAATTAGTGAGCAGTTTTTTACTGTATCCTGCAAAAGATACTTCACCTTCAGTTCAGGCATTAAGAAATAGCTACCCCCCTACCTTTTTGTGGCATATTCAGCTTTTTATAAAAGGGCGTGAGTTAGGTATACAAGATTTTTCAGGCATTTCTTTGCAAGATATACTAACAATTAATAGAAGTACGAGTATTAGGGTAGTCAAACAGCTGGTAGAGAAAAATAAAGCGATTTTAAATAATTTTATAACCCTACCAGCCATCAAACATTCGCACTCCTACCAAGGGGTAACACCTCTTTGGTGGTTGTGTGCTACTACTGAAGGCCGTACTTTATTGAAAGTGCACTGGGAAGACGTTAAGGGTCTGATCACAGCAAACAGTCTTCAGGCTGCTTGTATAGCTGAGGGCCCTCACCAAGGAATAACGCCTCTTTGGTGGTTGTGTGCTACTACTGAAGGTCGCGCTTTGTTGGCGGCACATTGGAAAGACGTTAAGGGCCTGATCAATGCAAACAGTCTTCAGGCTGTTTATAAAGCTGCAGGCCCTACCGAAGGAACAACGCCTCTTTGGTGGTTATGTGCTAACTCTATAGGCCGCCGTTTGTTGAAAAAGCATTGGAAAGACGTTAAGGGTCTCATCACGGCAAGCAGTCTTCAGACTGCTTGTGCAGGTGCAGGTCCTGACGAAGGAAAAACGCCTCTTTGGTGGTTATGCTATAGCTCTATGGGCCGCCGTTTATTGAACGCGCACTGGGAAGACTTTAAGGGGCTGATCACGGCAAATAGCCTTCAGGTTGCTTATATAGGTGAAGGCCTTCACCAAGGAAAAACCGCTCTTGACTACTTGGAGAGTGATCCTGATTTGAAGAAAAAAGTGTCAGCACATTTAAAAACTTCTTCAGCGTTGCAAAAGCACTCTTTACTCTCGCCTTCCCCACAACAGCATGATAATCAGCCAAGGAGACCATCCGTCGAGTGGGACTGAGGTAAGTAGATAGTAAAGGCTTAGCCATGATGAAAAGTTAAAAATACAAAAACCCCTATAAAAATAGGGGTAAGAATGGAGCTCCTAGACTAACAGATGAATTAAGAGACCAGGGGGAGACATGTAGTAAAAATAGAGTCGCCCGTTGCTTAAAACACTCTAATACAGACTAGTGTTGCACACCCCCCTCGGTTTCGTTACCATGTTTCCTTTACTCAGAGGCAACCCTCATGGAAAAAATCGACC
>CAYZRM010000092.1:0-6405 GCA_964480845.1 uncultured Coxiellaceae bacterium
TTTGTGATTGTTTTAGTATTGGTTGCTATTGTTGAGTTGATATTCTAACTTGCCGTTCAACCCGCGTGTAAGCGCGGGTTGGTTTCGCGGTATTGCATCATCAGCTCCAAGTAGTGTGGGCTGCGGGAGGAGGGTGCAACGTCTTTACTGTCCTTTCTGTATACGCTTAACTAATCCTGCTAACACTGTCCCCGGTCCTATTTCAACAAAATCCATTTCACCTTGCGCTAATAAATATTCAATGGAATTGGTCCAAAGCACAGGTGATGTGATTTGTTTGGTTAAGGTGGCAGCGACAGCATCCGCTTGGTAGGGGCTGGCCGTTGTGTTTGCAATAACCGGGATAGATGGCGCTTTAAAGCTAAATTGGGCGATAAATTCGGCAAATGTGTCTTGGGCTGCTTGCATATAGGGTGAGTGAAAAGCGCCACTGACCTTTAGCGGTATATAGAGTTTTGCGCCAGCCTCTTCAAAGATAGGTTTAGCCGCTTCTACATCAGCTTTAGGGCCTGTAATCACAATTTGCATATTTGAGTTGTAGTTAGCAACCGAGATATGATGAAGTTGTTTGGATGCTAGTAGTGTTTGAATGGCATCACTTTTCATGCCAACGACGGCAGCCATACCGCCCCCTGTTGCTTGGCTCATTAATTCACCACGTTTTTGCACCAGCTTTAAGCCGGTTTCAAAATCAAAAACGTCGGCAGCAAATAATGCATTGTATTCACCCAAGCTGTGGCCAGCGACAAAATCGGGTTTTTTACTTTGCTTCAAGAAGGTAAGGGCGTTGACAACGTATAAAGCAGGTTGGGTGAAATTGGTCAGCCCTAATTTGTCTTCAGGGTCTTCTAAGCACAATTCAGAAATAGAGTAGCCTAAAATATCAGAAGCTTTTTTTGTCATGTCTGGGAATTCAGAGAATAAATCACCGCCCATGCCACGTGCTTGCGAACCTTGGCCAGGAAATAAATAGGTAGTCATTTGGACTCCAGTAACAAGAATAACAAGGAGAGAAAAATGATGGTGGTTATGGGTGGATTTGAACCACCGACCTCAGCATTATGAGTGCCGCGCTCTAACCAACTGAGCTACATAACCTCCAGAAGGGGCGTATTCTGTTAAATTGTGGGTGGATTGTCAACGAGAAGTTATAGGGTTTTATAAAATAATTAGATTGTTAGGATGTTTTTAAACTATTCAAGGGGTTAGGTTAATGCGCTTTAAGGTCAGCATGGGTCTGCTAGTATTGGTGGAAAAATAATCAGGCAGATGGTTACCCTATCTTGGTGGGGAATGACATCATTAGTTGCATAAAACCTATATATTCCGTACAATCCAACCCCTTAAATTGTACCAACTCCTTGCTTTTTCCAATTGGTGGAGAAAGCTGGAACCCAAGAGGAGCTCTCATGAAACATAGTAATACTATGCGACATTATGAAGTCGTATTTTTAGTTCATCCTGATCAAAGCGAGCAAGTGCCTGCAATGATTGAACGCTACACCAACCTCATTACTTCTCACGAAGGCAAAATGCACCGTTTAGAAGATTGGGGTCGTCGTCCTTTAGCTTACCCTATCAATAAAATCATGAAAGCACATTACGTGTTAATGAATATTGAATGTAATCAAACTGCGATCAACGAATTAAGTGAAAATTTCCGTTACAACGATGCAGTGATTCGTAACATGGTGTTACGTGTTGACCATGCGGTGACTGAGGCATCTCCTATTTCAAAGGAAAAAGATGGCCGTAGTAACGATATGGATGGTGATGAATCTCGTGGTAGACGTGATCGCGAAGTGCGTGAACCTGCTGCTGATATCGTTGCTGAAGAATCAGCTGACAAGTCTAACTAAGATTAAGGGGAATTATTATGTCTTATCATCCTCGTCGTAGGAAAGTGTGCCATTTCACAGCAAATAAAATCAAAGATGTTGATTACAAAGATGTTGGTATGTTGAGAAAATTTATTATGGAAAACGGCAAAATCGTACCTAGCCGTATCACAGGTACTAAAGCTAGTTACCAGCGTAAACTATCTAACGCGATCAAGATTGCTCGTTACTTAGCATTATTACCATACACCGACAGGCACTAAATTTGTCATGTGGCTAAAACGCTCAACAGATTTTCTACTTAAGCACCCAGTGATGGCATTTGGTATTGTGTTTGCAATTACCTTTGTTCCTGTCATTGGTATGTTGGGTATTTTAATTGCTACGTTAGTCACGTTACAAAAAAGTGCAGTAGAGGGCGCTGTTTTAACAGTAGCGGCTTCTCTGCCTTATGCAACTGGTTTTTTGATTGCAGGTAATCCTCAGCCTGATGTTCCTTGTATGGTTTGGATGGCAATGGGGTTTGCAATCAGTGGCAATATATTGACGTGGGTGTTTGCCATGATGTTGCGTAGGCATGCAAGCTGGAGTTCAATGCTGCAGTTTGCAGCACTGCTTGGCATCTTGGTGATTAGTGTCGTGCATTTAGTTTATCCATCGATAACAGATTGGTGGGGTGGGCAGTTACAGTCCTATTACGATCATGTTAAGCCGGTAACAAATGCATTAACTACTTCAGCTGTCGGTAAGGTATCAGCCGCAACCGGCGTGATTGCTGAAGCAGGCACTCATGATATCCAAGTAGAAGCGATTAATATTGCAAAACAGTATGCGACCGGCATTATGGCTGTTTTTATTCTGTTAGTAGCAATATTGCAGCTTTTAGCCGCACGTATCTGTCAATCTGTTTGGTATGGTATCGGTAGTGTGCGTAAAGAATTACTGACTATTCGATTGAGTCGATTAGCTGGGATACTGTTTTCAGTGGGCCTCGTGCTTTCCTATATGGGAAATACCGTGGTATTAGATGTTATGCCTGTTGCTTATGTTTTATTTTGTGTGGCAGGTTTGAGCGTGTCTCATTATATATTGAGGCAGGCAACACTGGGAGCACCAACGGCATGGCTTTGGTTAGTTGTTTTTTACAGTACGTTAATCTTAATTTTAGGCGTGCCAGTTAGCATATTAGTGATGTCGATATTAGCTTTGCTTGATATCGGACTTGATCTGCGTAAGCGGCTTAGAAAAATTTAATAGTTAATTATAGAGAGGAGTAAGACGGTGGACGTTATCTTACTTGAAAAAGTGCGCAATCTAGGTGCATTAGGTGACACAGTTAAAGTTAAACCAGGTTTTGCTAGAAACTTCTTAATCCCACAGGGCAAAGCAGTTTATGCAAATACTATTAACAAGGCAAAATTTGAAGCTCGTCGTGCTGAGTTAGAAAAAGCAGCTAACGAAAGAAATCAAATTTCTTTGGATAGACAAAAGGAATTAAACAATTTAGGTCCTGTTACCTTAGCTGCTAAAGCGGGTGACGAAGGTAAATTGTTTGGCTCTATTGGTACACGTGATATTGCTGATGCTATCACCAAAGCGGGTGTGGAAGTAAATAAGAGCGATGTGCGTCTACCAGAAGGTACGTTGCGTATGGTGGGTGAATATGAAATTACGGTTGAATTAGATAGTGATATCACTTCAACGGTGAAATTGAATATTGTCCCTGAAGCTTAAGTTGGTTTTACGCAGACAGCGGTGATTATATAAATGCTTGTTTGCGTTAACCCCGCGAAGCTCGTATAGTTTCGGCTAATTTGCTAAACTGGATCCCATGGCTTGGTCGCGGGATCCAGGGCAGTCTTTCCTTTATGAGATATCTCAACATTTCCATCTTATCTTTTCTTTGCGGCTTTTTAATGAGAAAATCCCTCATACTTCTGATCTCATTAAGGCTGTTCTAAATGACCGACATGATACCTTCTACACGTTCTGCTACCAGGATCATGAATCCTAATACAGTCAAAGTACCACCGCATTCTATTGATGCTGAGCAATCTGTGCTCGGTGGTTTAATGTTAGATAATCGTGGCTGGGATCAGATCGCTGATAAGCTCATGGAGCAGGATTTTTATCGTAATGACCATCGTTTGATCTTCCGTGCGATGGCTCGTTTGATGGACCAAAGTAAGCCCTTAGACGTTATTACGGTGTCTGAAGCATTGCGTGAGATGCATGAATTAGATGCAGCTGGGGGTGAAGTTTATTTATTTGAGCTAGCTAATAATACGCCGACAGCTGCCAATATTGGTGCTTACGGTGACATTGTAAGAGAGCGCTCAGTGTTGCGCTCAATGATAGGCGCGGCAAGTGATATTGCTGAGAGTGCTTTTAATCCCCAGGGTCGAAGTATTAC
The DNA here is from genome assembly GCA_964480845.1 of uncultured Coxiellaceae bacterium. Taxonomy (GTDB): domain Bacteria; phylum Pseudomonadota; class Gammaproteobacteria; order DSM-16500; family DSM-16500; genus Aquicella. Next base: position 4,252 of record CAYZRM010000092.1, read on the forward strand.
CGAATTATTAGATACTGCTGAGCGTAGCGTATTTTCTATTTCTGAACGTGGTTCGGGAAATAGTGGTCCTATCAATGTAAAAGAATACTTAGCAAAAACCATGGATAAGATTGATACCTTATTCCATTCAAATAATCCAATTACGGGTATGCCAACTGGCTATCATGATTTTGATGAAATGACCTCAGGGTTGCAGCCGGCTGATTTAGTGATTATTGCAGGTCGTCCGTCTATGGGTAAAACAACATTTGCAATGAATATTGCTGAGCATGCTGCGATTAAAAGTCGTCAACCAGTATTGATTTTTAGTATGGAAATGCCAGGTGATGCAATTGTGATGCGTATGCTATCTTCGCTTTGCCGTATTGATCAATTGCGTATTCGTACTGGTAAGCTGGCTGATGAAGATTGGCCACGCATTAGCTCTACTGTTAGCATGTTAACTGATACACCACTTTTTATTGATGATACACCAGCATTAAGTCCGGCAGAAATGCGTGCTCGTGCACGGCGTTTAGCTAAGGAGCATGGCCAGTTGGGGTTGATAGTTGTGGACTATCTGCAGTTGATGCAGGTGCCTGGTAATAATGAAAACCGTACTGCGGAAATTTCTGAAATTTCACGGTCGTTGAAAGGGCTTGCTAAAGAGTTACGTGTGCCAGTCATTGCATTATCCCAGCTAAATCGCGGTCTTGAGCAGCGCACAGATAAGCGGCCTGTGATGTCTGATTTGCGTGAATCAGGTGCGATTGAGCAAGATGCGGATTTGATTGTCTTTATTTACCGTGATGAAGTTTATAATGATGCTAGTCCTGATAAAGGGACGGCTGAAATTATTATTGCTAAGCAGCGTAATGGACCTATTGGGAAGGTGAGATTGACCTTTATGGGGCAGTATACCTGCTTTGAGAATTTTATTCGGCAGCCAGCTTATTAAGGTGTCAGCTTATGAGCCGTCCTACGTATATGACCATTGATCTGCAGGCGCTTAGGGCTAATTTTGCTAGAGTACGAGAGTTAGCGCCAGACCGTTCCGTCATGGCAATGGTGAAGGCAAATGCTTATGGGCACGGTATTCAACGAGTCGCATTAGCATTGGATGAAGCTGATGCGTTTGGTGTTGCCTCTTTAGAAGAAGGCTTGATGTTGCGTGAGGCAGGGGTTAAACAGCCTATTGTTTTAATGGAAGGCTTGTTTTATGCCGATGAATTAGTAGAGGCAGCTAGGCATCAGTTTACCTTAGTGGTACATCATTTGCCGCATGTTGAAATGTTAGAGCAGGCAAAGCTAGATCATGCCTTTTCAGTATGGCTGAAAATCAATACGGGTATGCATCGACTAGGTATAGCACATACAGCAGTTGATGAAATTTATCAGCGCTTATCTCAAATTGCGTGTGTTAAAAAACCAATCGGATTGATGACGCATTTTGCTGCTGCTGATAACGTGGCAAGTATGGCAACCCCAGCGCAAATTCAGCTGTTTCAGCAGGTTACTCGACATTTGGCGGGTCCTCGCAGCTTATCAAATTCAGCTGGTATTTTAGGCTGGTCAGAGGCGCACGGTGACTGGGTGCGACCAGGGTTGATGTTGTATGGCGCTTCGCCTATTTCAGGTAAGACGGGGGCTGATGAAGGTTTGAAACCTGTCATGACGCTATGGTCGCGTTTAATTGCGGTGACGGCAGTAAAAAAAGGTAGTTGTGTTGGGTATCATGGTACATGGCTGGCGCCAGAAGATATGTTAGTGGGTATTGTCGGTGTTGGATATGGCGATGGTTATCCGCAAAATGCGAAAAATGGTACGCCGGTTTTAGTCAATGGTGTGCGTTGTGGTTTAGCAGGGCGCGTGTCTATGGATATGTTGGCTGTTGACTTGCGCCATCAACCGCATGCTAAAGTCGGTGACCCAGTCACACTTTGGGGTGAAGGCTTATCTGTAGAAGAGATAGCTGCTAATAGTTACACATCTGCTTATGAAATTTTAACACGTATGACTCCTCGCCCTAAAATAGAAATAAAAACGTAAATACCGTCATTGCGAGCGTAGCGTAGCAATCTATAGCATAGGTCAGCTCGACAGAGTTGTATGGATTGCTTCGCTACGCTCGCAATGACAGCAGTGTGTCTAAATTAAGCGAGCTGATCAAAGTAA
>CAYZRM010000093.1:0-6238 GCA_964480845.1 uncultured Coxiellaceae bacterium
AGCAGATGATCCGCAGTAGGAATCCTTGCCCTTTAGGGCGGGGAGGACGTCAACAGTTTATGCCTTTTGTAGGCGATATTCTAAGTGTAAGTTGCCTGCTGACGCATCAATAATGAATGTTGGCCAGAAGAAAATATCTAGTAAGCTAACAACCTGGAATTTTTTTATTTGCCATGTGAGGCTGCCGGTGTAGCCAAACTTTTGAAGTCTCATTGCTTTGCCGGAGTTAACGCCTAGGTCCTGTCGCCGACGGGGTAGGAGTTGAGTTGTTATCAGCTACAGCCTGCATAAACTGTTCATATAGTTCATTTCCAATATCTTTATTGATGATCACTGTGGTTATAGAGTGATTATTTTTTAGCGCCCTTAAGAGAATTTTTAATTGGGAATGATTTAAATGACAGTCAAATATATTTAGATAAGACAAATAGTCATTTTTTTCTATGGCTCCTGCTAAAGCTTGAACTTGATTTGTTGATAAAGGATATGTGTCGAGATACGCATGGGTATAATCTTTGTTGTTTTCATTGATTTTTTGAATTATCTCATCAACCCAGGTGCAAAAAAAAGTTGTTTCTGTTTGCTTGCCCATATGTAGTACCTTTATAAGAATTAAAAATAAAATCTTGTGTTAGAGTATAACACAGGTAGTTGATTGTCTTTCTTTATCAATATGATGTGCTGTAAAATTATCAGAAATACTATCTAAACTTGATATCTCAGTTTTAACAATTAAGGGGTGTTCATTTCGAATATAGTTGATAAATTTATTCCATGATAAATTTATATTATTTTGTACAACAGAGTCGTTTCTAAAAAGCCGGAAAAAAGCATTGTAATTGCCAGATAATTTTCCATCAACTTCATACTCGGGAATTAAACCCAGTCGAACAGAAGGAATTGTTAGTACTTCGTGAATACTATGTAATCCGCCACTTACAATAAAAGCGGTAACGGCTAGAATATAGTAATTGGCATGCTCCTTGTTATTGATATCTCCTAAAAATGTCAACAATCCCATAAATATGGAGGTCATCCCTGATGGACCAGCTACATATGGTATTTCATAATTAGAAATTAATTTCTTAACGTACTCTGATTTTAAATCAGCAACATTACATAAACAGTCCGGATACCAGGTGACATCTAAACTGGGTAGATTTGAATGAGATTGGTCATCAAGCATAATGCCTAATGAGCTTGATGCATGGGGAATAAACTTAACTCTTCCTCTATCTGTATATAAATGAGGAGCATAATCAGGGTATCGGCAAAAAAAATATAATAATTCCTCGTAATTTTTAACATATCCTTTGTCAAGATATAAGCCTAAATCACCAGAGAAATTAATTTTCATGACCGCTTCTTCAAATTGTTTATTAAACTTTAATGATGGGAATATATTTCGCATAAATAAAAAGTGAATCAGCATAATTCGATATAAATCATTATTATTCTCAAGGGTTGTTATGACTTCTGTTAAGTTAGGCGTATTTTTGAATCTTCCAAAAGCGAATGCATAAAAAGGTAAATTAGAATCTTTATCACTAGGACCTAAACCCTTTAATAAATTTTTTTCGACTTGTCTCTCATCAATCTGCTTTAGAAGTTGAATGATTTTTTTGCTGATTATTTGAACGGCAGCCAACATGAAATTGCTTGGGTTGAGCGACATTTGAATAACAATCTCAGATTCAAACCTTCTCGCAAAATCCATCCTGAGGCAAGATATATCAATGTTATTATTATCTGTATGATAATAAGCATTTAATTCAGAAGACTCGATACTGTTAACAACGTCGCTAAGGAAATTTTCTAAAGTATGGGAGATAGATGGCTTATTCTCATTCAGGGCTTTTTTGATGATAAAGCTCATCGTTGTCAGGTGCTTTTCATGATTTATAAACAGAATTTTAATTTCTTTTTTTAGTTGATGAATAATCACTTCATCATTAGCAGTTAGATTGGTAAGATGATGGCATTTTGCTATGAATAACCCGTAGATATTTAACAAATTTCTTCCGGGAATCTTCTTAACATCGTTATAAAATGAATACATAATACTCAATCCATTACTTTCGTTAGATGGGTGATTTTTCATTTATTTGAATGCGATGTCAAATATTCCAATGGGTTGGTTCGGAGGGTGTAACTATCAGATATTAAATGATTTTTGCTTAGTGGGTAGGTGGCTTAGATGATTATTTTTATTTTTTGATAGTAAAAACATCTTTAAAATTCAAAAGGATGCGGAGGAATGAGTAGTTGTTTTCAAATTGGGTTGGATAGTTCATGATTTTTTAATCAAATAATGAACTAACTATTGATATGTGTTAGAATGATCGAATAATTATAAATAATTCCCCTAGCTACAGGGTGATCAGGTCATGAATTTCAAATCAAAAATCGAAGCTTATTTGTATGGCATTTATATATTAAATGAAATGCTGGTGAGTAATATCGATAGTGCGGATAGAATAAATGAGGCGATACAAGCTATCCGGATTTGTATTGAAAATCACGAACAAAGTCCAGATGTAGTAGCCAGAGTACTTTCAGGTTTGAGCCGTGTTGTCAATGCAGAAGATCAATTCGTATTAGATAAAGTATCACGTGTAATTAAGGATAGTAATTATCGTCAGTCTTCCCATGATAGGTGGAAAAATCCTTTAGGAAGGAGATTTGAATCTCAATTACAAATAGAATTATTAACACATCCTACCAATGCCATGATGCAATCAGTTTATAAAATATCTAGTAAGATAGTTGAAATATTGGATAAGAATCCTGATTTGCAATTGAGGTTGATGCATGGCTTGACTGAGAAGGCTCATATAATCTCTTTTGGAAGCTTTAAGGCATGTCCCCAATATGGTGAGATTAGGGATGTACTAATAAGCAATGATCCAAAAAAATTAGCAGAGATCATGCATGTCCATTTTAAGTTTTCTCAAGGATTTGCAAGAGCATTAAAGGGGGAGTATGAGTCTATTGCGCATGAGATTAAGCAAGTTGCAGATATCAAAATGTACCAATCAGAGTATTATCATGAGAGAGGTAGAGGAGAGGCTATTAAGTATCATTTTACAAATCGAATGGGGTTGTTGACGGCGGATGATGGGATATACAATCAATCTTTGCCAAAACATTCATCCCGCTGGGTTGCTGATGCTAAAGCTCAACCCCCAAATCTAAGCTCTCCTTTCACTCAAGATTTAATAGAAAATGATACTCCGTATGTAGCTGGGCCATCAGGGATGACATCCATGTTTGTTGGGCAAATGTTAGGGTTTGACGTCCATGAATCAAAAGGAGAGCAGCAGTGCTACATTGCAGCGGTTACTGCCTACATGGTGTCAGGAGGGTTTCATAGTTTGCATGAGGTGCTTGGTCCAATAGCCATGTGCTTGTCTGAAGAGCGACTTATTCCCGGATATCAGGTTAGTATGCCCCAAAAAGATGTTCTCTCAGCACCATCAAATTATCACGTCTTCTATCGTATGATGGAGGGCATTGATCCTCAATTCAGCCTTGTACGTCAAGCTGGTTGGCGTCATTTAGAAGCTTTCTTCCGCAATGAATACTTGAAGCAGGCAAAACATTTGAGGTCTTGTGATACTATAGGGCAAAGTATTAAGGACGCGGTGATATTGGGTGTAACAAGTTATGAGGGTAGAAGTAAAGGGTTCTTTAGTTATACGCTAAATCCTGATAAGAGGCGCGGCCAAATAAGATCACAAAGCTACAAAAGAATGTTAGTTGATGCTAAAAGTCCGTTACAACAATTAGTAATCACTTTTGCTTTATTCGTTTCAAGAGATGGTTCTACACTTCAATCACACGTAGCTAAAGAGTTGGGATTTAATAAGGTTGGGACTGCGAAAAATTTTATCGAGAGTGAAATTCACAGAGTGTTGCATGGCTTGATTTCAACTTTAGATATGACAGGAGAGGAAAAAGGCCGTAAATATGATGGGGTTATCGCAAGCATCAATAATGCTTTAAAATTGATAGTAAGAGCTGCCAACAGCAAAGAAATATATACTTCTGCTAATAGGGGCGAATTTGAAAAACCGCTATCTGGTCTTGAGCAAATTGAACGTGAGTTGATTTGTAGTAGGCCATCAATAATGGGTGTTATCCCAAAGTAAGGCACTTTCTTTGATGTAAGGGGGCTTTAAAAAAGAGTGATACAACCCCTAGCCTGCGCATTAAAATACTTTGATCATGAGTGTAGCGCCCCTCTAGGGCGGTGCGGGTTAACTTGAGCTCATTACGAGCCCAAGTTGTATCGGTTTATGCCTTTTGTAGGCGATATTCTAAATGTAGGTCTGCTGGATCAATCTTTACTGTATTGCCTGCTAGTGCATCAACAATGAATGTTGGCCAGAAGAAAATATCTAGTAAGCCAACAACCTGGAATTTTGTATTGACCATGCGGGACTGTGGTTGATAGCCTGACTTTTGAAGTGTCACCATTTTGCCGCCGTAGATATAGTTTGGTAGTGTGATAACGGCTGGGGTAACGCCGTACTGTTGGTTATCTACTAATATGGTTGCGCCTTCCGGATAAGATTTAACTGCTACTTGTCTTGTGTTGTTGCCAGCGATACTTGCGCAAGCTGTTAAGCTTAATGCGAATAGCAGGCAGATTGCTGTTTTAATTATATTCATAATGCTTCCTTTGAGAATAAAAAATTGCAGCGGGAATTGTAGTGTATAGGGCGAAATAAGCAAGCTTAAGTTGGTAGGGGTCTTTCCCACTTTAGGGCGGGGAGGGCGTCAATAAAGACCAAAAACTCATTTTCCTTGGATGTTGGGATTTTAACTGATTAAGAAAATCAGCATGGGTAGGGTATCCCTTCCAATCAGATACGTTCGCTGCAAAATCGGAGGCCAATTTTAAGTCACTTGCTGCATAGCGGTATGATTTGGATCGAGCTGCTGCCAATACGTCTTTAACAAGCTTTCTTCTCAACAAGGTTGCGATCAAGCTTTTGCCCTGATTATTCAATTCGGTTGATAATTTCCGGTAAATAGAATAATCACTGCCATCGATTTCTTCCTCTCGGGAAAAATACAACTCCTCAATGGCGCTAAATTCTTGTAAGTCCTGTAAGAACTTGAATGCACTGGCAAGGCGCGGGCTATCTTTTGCTATTTGCAATGCTTCTTTTACTGCATGTTCCTTTTCATTATCATCAGCAAGTTTCAGGTACTCAAAATATGTTTCAACCGCTAAGCTGTTCTTAAAATTATTCCAGATAACAGTTTTTGCCTGTTGTACATCGCCTTCAAGCATGTACGCTTCAATGAGTAATTTGTCACGAGTGTAGGCGTCAAAACTTTCGTCACTTATCTGTTCCAGCCAAGATATGGCTTCTTCACTTCTGAATGCACCATTCAATCGTTTTGCAATTTTACAGATTGCCTTGTCGTCAACTCGTTCTAGTTTTATAAGCTCGATATAGCGATCCACATTTTGTCGCTTATCAGCAATTTTTTTATATATGCTGATAACTCGATGGTTTTGCATATAGGCGTCAAAATTCCAACTGGGATGATCACGATTAAATTCTGGCGTGGTATCAGGTGATTTTATGCCTGGTAATGCCGTTTCTAATGCATTTATTACTGGATCTGTTAAACACAGTTTCAAGTAATCAACTATTGCCCCTCGATTGCCATAGGCATCATTAAAGTAAGTGGATAAAATGTAATCGGCGATTGCTTCTGGTGATTCATCTGAAAAGCTAAAAGCCTTGTCTAATACTTCAAATACATCATGATAAAAGCTCCCCAAACAGCCACTGGAGTCATCTATTCGCTCAAAAAGTTTTTCATCGATTTCAATAAACCGTTTGCAGAGTTTAATGGCTAAATCGGGAGCCTGTCTTGCCAGGTAGTCATCAATTTTAGATAAAATTGAGTCCAACTGAGCTGTAAATGCGTTCGCCTCATAATAAGAAATAAAACGTTTCCCATTTTTAATGCTGGTGACGTCCTTGTTTAACGTATTATACATTTCCTTGGGATCATGGGCTGCTATAAAGGTTGATACAAGTTTTTTTGTCTCGCTGTTTTTATTGGCAACATTAACAATGATCTCAATAAGCGCTTCTTTGCTCAAGTGATTTAATTTTTCATTGATGGCTTTCGACATATCTTTCTCATGAGGCATAAGTTCTGTCGTGATTTTATAATAGTAACGAATTTCATGGAAGGTTATTGGCGAATT
>CAYZRM010000094.1:0-6190 GCA_964480845.1 uncultured Coxiellaceae bacterium
ATTGCGACAGCATTGACTAAGTATGTTGATGCTTAAATGTCAATCTGCCGCAAGGTCTATTTCTGCTAAGTGCATAAGGTGTATAGGCTAACAGCCGTCAAACTGATAATAATTCCTGCAATAAAATAGCGCCACTTTGCTGGTTTCGCTGGTTGTGTGCTGCTTGCTTCCAAAAATCGTTTCTTTTCTTGATGTTGTTTTGTTTCTCGTAAAACTTCATATATCAGTGATGGCATTTCTGGTAGTTGTTCAGACCACAGTGGTAAGTTTTCACGTACTCGCTTAAGGAAGGCTCTAACGCCTACTTGTTTTTTTAACCATTTTTCTATTTCGGGTGCCGCGGTTGCCCACAAATCTAAGTTGGGCGCTAGTTGTCGGCTTAAGCCTTCAATATTAACCAGCGTTTTTTGTAATAGAATAAGCTGTGGTTGAATATTAATATGAAATTCTCTTGCGACTTGAAAGAGCTTCATCAGCAGTTGTCCAAATGATACATCTTTCAATGGTTGCTCAAATATCGGTTCAGATACTGCACGAATGGCACCTTCAAATAAATCAATGCGTGTATTAGGCGGTACCCAACCACATGCTACATGTAGTTCCGCAACACGTTGATAATCACGTTTGAAAAAGGCCATGATATTTTCAGCTAGATAGCGCTGATCTTCTCGGCTCAGGGAGCCCACAATACCAAAATCAACTAAAATAATTGTCGGGTTGAGCGGTTTATCAGTTGAAACAAAAATGTTCCCCGGGTGTAAATCCGCATGGAAAAAGCTATCACGAAAGACTTGGGTGAAGAATAGCTCTATCATGTTGCGAGCCAAGATATCTAGTTGGATGCCAGCATTTTTTAACCCCTGAATATCATGCGCAGGAATGCCATTTATTTTTTCCATGACTAATATGTTAGGGCGAGAAAATTCCCATGTAATTTTAGGAATGTATAGTCCAGCAGTTGATTTAAAGTTACGTTTAATCTGGGTTGCGTTTGCACCTTCTCGTACTAAGTCTAATTCGGAATAAAGTGCATAGGTGATTTCTTTCGCCATTTCTACCGGCTTAAAGCGCCTAGCAGGTTTGAAATATCTTTCAGTTGTTTTTGCAATTGACAGTAATAAGTCAGTATCACGTTTGATGAGAGTTTGGATATCAGGTCGCAATACTTTGACTACGACTTCTTCACCGTTAGGGAGTGTCGCTTCATGGACTTGTGCAATAGAAGCCGATGCTAGAGGGTCTAAGCAAAAATAACTAAAGATATCATCAATAGGTTGGCCTAAGGCTTTTTCTACGATGCTCTGTGCTAACCTACCGGGAAATGGTGGTACGTTATCTTGTAGTTTGCTGAGCTCTGCACTGATGTCTTCAGGAATTAGATCGCGTCTGGTCGATAATACTTGCCCTGCTTTGACGAAAATAGGTCCTAATTCTTCAAGGGCGCGTCGTATTCTTTCGCCGCGACTCAGTTTTCGTCCCACTGTCCAGTAAAATGGATTTGCATAAGCTAATAGGTGCAGTGGTGAGTAAGGTTGTTTGCCCAATAACACACTATCAATGTTATAGCGTGCCAAAATATAATTAATCTGTGCTAATCGAAAAAAACGAGAGACAAGTTTCAATTCGGTTTTCCTTTATCAGCTAATCGCTTAACACGCGTTTCTAATCTATCAATATCCATGCGTAGCGTATCAATATCGTTGAAGAAATCATTTAATGCTTCACGGCTAGGTAGCCAATTAGTTTCTTCTTGTAGATATTCATTAATGTTTTGTGAGAAAGAAAGAATGGTATCTTGCAACCAATTGCTTGTTTTCTCCACTAGGCGACCAGCATGATGTGCTGTGACATCACCAAAGAGAGCTGATAACTGTTCTTGCCAATCAATTTGTAGGTCATCAAAGAGTTTGATGACTTGCTGGCCAACTTCTGCATTGCCTTCAATGGTCACATCATCGGCAAAGAAGCGTTGGCGATTATCTTTTGTTAGCATCATGCTTAACATTTGTACGGGGGTGCCACGTATCGTGGTATCAGCTACTAAGGTATCATCCATCATTAAATTGACATCAGTTGCTGTGAAGGCGCATTGAAAAACAAACTTCAGTGGTTTTAGTTCAATGGCAATGACTTTACCTTGTAGTCGCTCTAAACGTTGAGCAGAGTCCGGATCCAATGCTAAATAAGCATTCATCATTTTATTCAGTGTGGATAGTGATAAGCTGTTAATCATCCTAGTATTTATAACCCTTATGTAGTGCAACAATGCCACCATTTAGATTGTGGTAGCTAACCGTTTCAAAGCCTGCTTCCTGCATTAATCCTTTTAATGTTTCCTGGTCAGGGTGCATGCGTATGGATTCCACTAAGTACTGATAGCTTTCTCTGTCCTGCGTAATGATTTCACCCATTTTAGGGATAATATTAAAAGAGTAAGTATCATATAACTTGTTTAGTAATGGAGACGTTGGTTTAGAGAATTCTAATACCAATAATTTACCGCCAGGTTTTAGTACGCGGTACATTGATTTTAAGGCATTTAATTTATTTGTGACGTTTCTTAGTCCGAATGCAATAGTCACGCAGTCAAAGTCGTTACTAGCAAAGGGTAATTGTTCGGCATCAGCTAGTACGCATTCTACATTGCCAATAATGCCTGCATTGACTAAACGTTCACGACCGACTTGTAACATGGCTTCATTAATATCAGTCATGACAACTTTACCAGTAGGCCCTACTATTTTTGCAAATGCCCTCGCTAAGTCACCGGTACCTGATGCAACATCCAGTAGACGCTGACCCGGGCGTAGTGCTGCTTGACCAATTGTGAACTTTTTCCATAAACGGTGCATGCCTAGTGACATGACATCGTTCATTAGGTCATATTTGGGTGCAACAGAGCGAAATACTTCTGCAACTAATCCAACCTTTTCTTCTTCCTTGACATTGCGATAGCCAAAATGCGTTTGTTTATCTGTCATGCTACTTCCAACGTTCCTTTTTTAGATTTTTTTATTGCTTGTTCGTCACGTCTCAATATCTCGCCCGCTAAGGCAAGGTAGGCAAGTGCCCCTTGAGATTTGCCATCATAGTGAATAATGGCGGTGCCATGGCTGGGTGCCTCTGCTAAACGAACATTACGCGGGATCACCGTGTGATAGACACGATCCGGGAAATGCTCTAGCAGTTGTGCTGAAACATCTAGGGCTAAACGATTGCGTCCATCGTACATGGTGCGTAGCAAGCCTTCAATGTATAGCTTGGGATTAATTGTGGATCGAATTTGTTCAATCGTATTGAGTAAGCCGCTGAGTCCTTCTAATGCAAAGTATTCACATTGTACAGGTACTAGCACAGAATCAGCTGCAACGAGAGCATTCACGGTTAAGATGCTCAGAGATGGAGGGCAATCAATTAAGATATAATCATAGTCATTGACGACAGTTGCTAAAATGTTTTTTAGACGATATTCGCGTTCTGCCACTTGCAATAAGTCCATTTCTGCCACGATTAATTCTTGTGTGGTTGCTAATACATCGTAGCCACTATCTGATTTGATCAGTGCGTCTTTAATATCAACTTCATTGCAGAGTACATGATTAGATTGATATGTGATTTGATCCTTATAGATGCCGCTGCCGACCGTGGCATTACCTTGGGGATCTAGGTCTATCAGCATAACTTTGCGTTTCATCGCTGCAAAAGAGGCTGCTAAATTAATTGTTGTGGTCGTCTTGCCTACGCCGCCTTTTTGATTGGCTAATGCAATTATCTTTCCCATATATTCTCTTCACCTTTTATTTGCGTCGACTTAAACAAACTATGTGTCGTTCAATATCTATACCAGCTATGGGTAGGCTTTGAACGGTGGTTACTTCGAATTCGCTTGGTAGATCTGCTAATTCTTCTGCCGGATACTTCCCTTTCATCGCGACTAATTTACCAGTAGGTGCGAGTAAGTGGCCAGCGGTTTCGGTAAACATACGTATCGTACCGAATGCCCGAGATAGAATGCTATCAAAACCATGCGTAGGGCGAAACTCTTCGCTGCGAGTATGAGCAGCTTTTACATTTTTTAGTCCTAATTCGGCAATCGCTTGGGTTTGAAAGCGTGTTTTTTTGCTGTTTTTATCGAGTAAGACCCAAGTTTGCTCAGGATGACAGATAGCAAGCGGGATACCTGGGAGGCCGGCACCACTACCAACATCGAGTAAATGTTCGCCAGTTACATACGGCTGCACGCTTAAGCTGTCAATAATATGTAAATACACCATATCGTGTGGGTCAGTGATATTAGTTAAGTTAAATACCTTATTCCAGGTAGTTAATAGTTGTAAGTAATCAAGCAGCTTAGTGATTGCTGCTTCATCTAACATCATGCCATTTTCTTTTAATGCACTGATTAGGAGTGTCTTCATGAAATCTTTTTCTTTTTTAAATGAACTAATAGTAGAGAAACAGCTGCTGGTGTCATGCCTGGGATGCGGGAAGCCATGCCTAATGTTTCTGGCTGAGCGCTGCTTAGTTTTTGTCTCACTTCATTGGATAGTCCGATGATCTCTGCGTAGTTTAAATTGCTAGGTATTTTAATGGTTTCTTGACGAGTCACCTTGGCGATTTCTTCCTCTTGTCTATCAATATAACCGGCGTACTTTGCTTGAATTTCAATTTGCTCAGCCGCCTTTTCATCGGTAATGCCCGGGCCTATGCCACTTAGCTGCATTAATTTTTCATAATTTAATTCAGGACGGCGTAATAGATCGCTCAGGCGGTATTCGCGTGCTAATGGTTGCTCTAGCCATTGCATAATTTCGTTGCCGGCAGGCGTATCTGGACGCACAAACGTGAGATGTAAGCGCTGGCTTTCCTCAGCGATGGCCATTTGTTTTGTTTCAAAGGCTTTAATGCGCGCATCATCAACGAGTCCTAGTGACTTGCCGATAGGTGTGAGACGTAGATCAGCGTTGTCTTCACGTAAAATAAGGCGGTATTCAGCGCGGCTAGTGAACATACGGTAAGGTTCACTGGTGCCACGAGTCACTAAATCATCAATTAATACGCCTATATAAGCTTCATCACGTCTAGGTGTCCATGAAGGTTGTTCTTGCACTAATCTTGCTGCGTTTAAGCCAGCAATTAAGCCTTGTGCGGCGGCTTCTTCATAACCTGTGGTGCCGTTGATTTGACCTGCAAAGAATAGTCCGGCGACATTTTTTGTCTCTAGGGATAGTTTTAAGTCTCTGGGATCAAAGAAATCATATTCAATGGCATAGCCAGGACGAGTGATATGAGCATTTTCAAAGCCACGAATAGAGCGCACAAACTCAATCTGCGTGTTAAATGACAAACTAGTAGAAATGCCATTAGGGTATAGTTCGTAGGTATTTAATCCTTCAGGCTCAACAAAAATTTGATGTGAAGTTTTGTCTGCGAACCGAGTAATTTTATCCTCTATGGATGGGCAGTAGCGCGGGCCTATACCTTCAATGACCCCGGTATACATCGGCGACTCTGATAATCCTTGGCGAATTAAATCATGAGTTTTTTCATTGGTATGAGTGATATAGCAGCAGGTTTGCTCCGGGTGTTGTGCCACATTGCCCATGAATGAGAAAACGGGTGTAGGCGTGTCGCCAAATTGTTTTTCCATCACACTAAAATCGACTGTGCGACCGTCAATACGCGGTGGTGTACCTGTTTTCAGCCTATCAATCCTGAAATTAAGTTCACGCATCTTTGCAGCTAAGGTCTGAGCCGGTGGATCACCTGCGCGACCACCCGCATAATTATTTAAACCTATGTGTATTTTGCCAGCTAAAAAAGTACCGGCTGTTAGGACAACCGTTTTTGCTGGGATCTTTAGCCCCATTTGTGTGACGACACCAATCACCTTGCCATTTTCTATCAAAATATCATCGGCAGCTTGTTGAAATAAGGTTAGATTTGCTTGGGTTTCTAGCATGTGTCGTACAGCTTGTTTGTATAAAACACGATCAGCTTGGGCGCGAGTAGCACGAACTGCTGGGCCTTTGCTGGCATTTAATGTGCGAAAATGTATGCCAGCTTGGTCGATTGCTTTCGCCATTGCACCGCCCAGTGCATCTATTTCTTTTACTAGATGGCCTTTGCCGATGCCACCCCAGATAAATTAATCTCTCCCTGGCCTTGCAAACAGGCACGCCATCTAGCA
>CAYZRM010000095.1:0-6163 GCA_964480845.1 uncultured Coxiellaceae bacterium
TGCGCCAGGCGAAAGTAGAGCTACCATTGCAATTTAATAATTTTAGAGATTAAAAGGTTCAGTGATTCCCGCTAACTGTCGTCCCGCGGCTTGTCCGCGGGATCCAGGCAGGCAATGCCAAGCTGGATCCCCCGCCTTCGCGGGGGACGACGAGGTTGGCCGGAATTCCTGTAAAAGGTTCAGTATTTTTATGTACTTTCTGTTGCGAGCGTAGCAAAGCAATCCATAAAACCCCAGGGAACTCATCATGGATTGCTTCGCTACGCTCGCAATGACGGTGAGTCTGTAAGCTGCAATGACGGTGAGTCTGTAAGCTGCAATGACGGTAAGTCTGTAAGCCGCAATGGCGGCTAGTCTATGCACACAAGTTAATCGACACGGTTGTGTTATCGCTTGTCTGCGTAAGGGTTCTCTGTCGTCTTAAACTGTAAATGAACCGGTGTACCATGCATATCTAGTTTGTCTTGGAAGAAGCGAGCCAAGAATTTGCGATAGCTTTCAGGTAAGGCATCTAGTTGATTGCCGTGAATGACAACCACGGGTGGGTTGCTACCACCAGGGTGGGCATAGCGTAATTTAACGCGGCGTCCGTGTACTAAAGGCGGTTGATGAACGGTAATCGCTTTTTGTAACAGGCGGGTTAATAGCGGGGTGGATAGTTTTTTGATCGCTGATTGATAAGCTTCAATAACAGAATCAAATAAATTACCAACGCCTGAGCCATGTAAAGCAGAAATAAAATGTACCCTCGCAAAGTTGACGAAATCTAATTGTCTGTCGATGGTTGCGCGGGCACGCTCGCGATCGCTTTCGGTCATGCCGTCCCATTTATTTACTGCAATTACTAATGCTTTACCACATTCCATGACAAAGCCAAGTAATTTCAAGTCTTGATCAGATACACCGATGCGCGCATCTATTACAAATAATACAACATTAGAATTTTCGATGGCTTGCAGGGTTTTAACAATGGAGAATTTCTCAGGTAATTCAGAGACGCTTTTGCGCTTACGAACCCCTGCAGTGTCAATAATGGTAAAGTGTTGTTCTCGTCTTTCAAAAGGAATAAAGATGCTATCACGCGTGGTGCCTGGTTTATCATCTACAATGACACGCTCTTCACCCAATATGCGATTTGTTAGGGTGGATTTGCCAACATTTGGCCTGCCAACTAATACCATCTTGATATTATGGCTTTCTGATTCAGAAGCATAAGCATCTTCTGTTGCATTAGGTTCAGGAAATAAATGCTCTATCAGGTTGTTAATGCCAGAACCGTGTGCAGCTGCAATAGGGATGGGTGTTCCCATGCCTAATTCATAAGCATCAGCAATGCTAACATTAGGATCTAAGCCTTCTGTTTTGTTAACGGCTAAGGTAATGTCTTTACCTGTGCGTCTTAAATAGTCAGCAATCATGCGGTCTTCTGAAGTAATACCAGTGCGACCTTCCACTAAAAATAGGATTTTATCTGCATCTTCAATGGCATGTTCAGCCTGTGAGGTGATTAAGTCGCCGATTTTGTCGGTTTCTTCGGTGATACCGCCGGTATCAATAATGATGAAGCGTCTATCATTGTAGTCAACGTCACCATATTGGCGATCACGTGTAGTGCCCGGAAAGGCGGAAATGATCGCATCACGAGTACGCGTGAGGCGATTGAATAGGGTGGATTTGCCGACATTTGGTCGGCCAACGACTGCAACAACTGGTAACATGATTCACTCTTAATTTAGTGTGTAGGCAACTAGGTAGCCTTTATTAGTTTGAGCGTATAGTACATTATTTTGCACAATAGGTGCAGCATAAATTGCAGATCCTACACGAATTCTGGCAGAAAAATGACCATCTTTCTTGCTGAGCCAGTGTAAATAGCCCTCAGCATCGCCGACGACAACATAGTTGTTAGTATTAGCTGGGCCGGTGACAGTGCGGGCTTCTAGCTGAGTTTGGCGCCAGTTAACGAGGCCGCTATTGGCATTAAAGTCCCAAACATAGCCCTTGGCATCTGAAATATAAACAGATTCACTATCTGCAACCATGCCAGTGTACGAGGAAATCTCGTGCGACCAGATGGTTTCACCATTGGTTGGCTCTAGGGCAGTGATTTTGCCTTGGTAGGTGGCTGCATATAAATGGTTGTCGTAAATGATAGGGTCGGCATCGACATCTATCATGCGCTGAATAGCAAAAGCGCCTTCTGCTTGAGTCACTGGCCTAGACCAATAAACACGACCATCTGCTAAGTTGAAATTGGTTAAATTACCGCTCGCGAATCCCATCACCACATGATTACCATAAATCACTGGCGCGCTTGCCCCTCTTAGGATAAGGGAGGGTTCAGTTTCTTGGTAATTCCAGCGCTCTTTCCCGGATTGTGCATGGTAGGCATGGATTTGACCATTGACAGCTTTTAAAACCAGGATGTTGTCTTTAATGGCTGGTTTTGCCAGAATTTCGGCGTTAATGTTGGTTTTCCATAACAAGCGGCCATCTGTTTCAGATAAGGCCCAAACATCGCCTTGACGGCTACCAACGGCAACAATGCCGCTACCAACAGCGGGGCCTGATAAAATAGGCAGTGCAGTGTTGGTTTGCCAAATAATTTTTCCTGTGGTCTTGTCAACAGCAGTGACTAAGCCCTTAGTACTAGTTGTGTAAATAGCTTGCGCACCGATTGCTGGGCTCATTTTCAGATACTCATCACCCGCACCTTTGCCTGTATATGTCGACCAGGCTTTGACTGGTTTGAACTCTGCAGTATAGTCACTTAATGGTGTTGGTTCTGGGGTGTTGTCTTTATCAAAGAAACCATTGCACGCTACTAAGCATAAAGATAGTGCAGTGAATGAGGCTGATTTTATTATTTTATTCATGGCTATTACTTTCTGTTGGTTTGTCTAACGTCGCTAAGTTGTCATATTTCATTTGTAGTAGAGGTCTTAGCACTTCAGCGTTTGGTAGTGTTTCTAGTGCATCAGCGTACGCTTTACGCGCTTTGTCCTGCTGCTTCAGTGCTAAATAATCATCGCCCTTTATTTCATTCACTAGGCCAAGAAATGCTTTATCTTCCACCTTGTCTAGGGTTGCTAAACTTGCTTCAGGTTTGCGTTCAGCTAATTGAAGGCGGGCTAAGCGTAGGCGAGCAATTTGTCTAAATGATTTCACGCTGCTGTTATCAATGACCCAGGTCAGTTGTTTCTTGGCTTCGGTATTGTCTTTTTTCAAGACGGCATCACGTGCTAGGGTAAGAGCAGCTAAGTCACCGTAAACGGTTTTATGGTAGTGGGTGAATAGCTTTTGGGCTTGCACAAGAGTGCCAGCAGCGTTGTTCTGGCTACGCATAGACAGCATGTCTTCGTACACAGAGGAAGCATGATTTAATATACGCGTTTGGCGTTGTTGCCAGTAGCGCCAGCCGCTAATGATAGCAATTGCGATGGCAACACCGGCTAAAATGACGAGGGCGTATTGTTTGATCCAGCGTTTTAACAGTTCGACCTGTTCTTGTTCTGTTAAATATTCACTCAAGAGACTATCCTCAGAATCTAAGCCTAAAAGGCTTTCCTTGTTAATATTCGATACAGCAGCGACAGTGTCGCTAAGGGCGTATTAGAACAGATTTTTATGCAAGAAGGAATGGTAATTAAAGCGGTAGATTGAGCTTTGCAAAGAAAGTTTAGCCCAATCTACCATTTCAATTTATAGGGTATTTTGTAAAAACGCGGTTGCCTCTTCAATGGTGACAGTTGTTTGATCGCCATTTCCACGTAATGGTTTTAGTGATAGTTTGCCTGCCTTTAACTCATCTTCAGCTATAATTAATGCAAACAACGCGCCGCTCTTATCTGCTTTTTTAAATTGGTTTTTGAGTCCGCCACCACCGCAGTGCAGCATCAGTTTTAAGGCTGGCAATTTTTTTCGGAGCTCGGTTGCTGCATTGAGTCCTGCTGTAAAGGCTTCTTCGCCATCTGTCATTAAGTAAACATGCAGGGGTTGCTGAGCTAATGTTTTGCTGGCTTCTACTTGTTCGAGTAGTAAGATAAGTCTTTCTAAGCCCATGGCAAAGCCAACGGCTGGTGTTGGCTTGCCGCCTAGCTGCTCAACTAACCCATCATAACGCCCGCCTGCGCAAACTGTACTTTGTGCGCCCAGTTTGTCAGTGACCCATTCAAAGACTGTTTTGCTGTAATAGTCTAGTCCGCGTACTAAGCTAGTGTTAATTTCAAAGGTAAGCCCTGCTTGTCTTAGGTAGTGCTGTAGTTTTTCAAAGTGCTCGGCAGATTCTGCATCTAGGTGATCTAGGAGCTTAGGTGCATTAGCGATGATTTCTTTCAGTGCTGGATTCTTGCTATCTAATACGCGTAGTGGATTGCTAACCAGGCGACGTTTGCTGTCTTCATCCAGCAGCTCTTCATGCTGTTTTAAGTAAGTGACGAGCAATTCGCGATATTGATTTCTAGCTGCAGCAGTTCCTAGCGAATTAATTTGCAGGGTAACGTCTGATTTAATGCCTAGTTTCTCAAAAATGGCAGCAGACATCAAAATGACTTCGGCATCAATGTCTGGTCCTGCTAGCCCAAACACTTCAACAGCACATTGGTGGAATTGGCGATAACGGCCTTTCTGTGGGCGTTCATGGCGAAAGTAAGGGCCCATATACCATAGGCGTTGAATTTGATTGTAAAGTAGTCCGTGTTCTATGCCCGCACGCACACAGCAAGCAGTGCCTTCGGGGCGGAGTGATAGGCTTTCATCATTTCTATCATTGAATGTATACATTTCTTTTTCAACGATGTCTGTGACTTCGCCAATAGAGCGCTTGAATAAATGTGTTTTTTCAACGATAGGGGTGCGGATTTCCTGATAACCATGCCCTTGTATGGTTGCTCTTAAGGCTGTCTCCGCAAATTGCCACATGGGACTTTCAGTTGGGAGGATGTCATTCATGCCGCGTACGGCTTGTATCAGTTCTGCCACAGGGTACCTCTATTCATTGTTTGGAAGTTCGCTAAGCTCCTCCTCATCTGTATCGTGTTTTTTAGCAGTCGGTTTGCTGACTGGCTTGGTCTCCGTTACCGCGTTGGACGGTTTAGATACAAGAGAAGTGGCTGTATTTTGAGCTAATACTGGTCCAAGTGGCAGAATGTCTTGTTTCTTAGGCAAGATCATTTGTTGATCTAATGCTGCCATGGCCTGGTCTGCAGTATGCTGTATTTTTTTGTGATCGTACCACCAAGTACCAACCAGCGTAAACATGGCTAGAACAATGGTTGATGTAAAAAGGTGCATCATGTAGTTGCTCGTACCATTATCATGAATGGTAACAGCCTTGGGAGAGGCTTGAGCTTGTTTGATCATGGCTTCAATGTCTAAAGGGACAGGCCTTGGTTTGATAGGTTCTATGGCTTTTTTGATTTCATGCTCAGGCAATTGTAAAAATTTACCATAGGAGCGTAAATAACCACGGATAAATGTAACGGGAAGATCGGTTGGGTAGCGATCTTTTTCCATCATGATGATGTACTTTTCATTAAGACGTAACCGAGCTGCCACTTCTTTGCGATCTAGCCTTAATGCCTCGCGTGCGGCTTGTAAACGCGCACCAAAAGGCGGGTTCTTTTGTCCAGCTGCTTCCATAGTTTCAGCGTTTTGGTTGGTCATAAAACGTTACTTCCTTGTTTAACGTCATGGTTCTTAAGGAATTGTATGATAAATGAAAGGTTTGTGCTAGATGTCTGGCTAAAAAAGTAGTCTAGCCAATGTACAGTAGCATATTGGCTAGATTGTTATTAGGCGGTTGCTGTGAACTGAAATAAGCTAGATATGAATCCAATATAGAGCAAAACGACGCCCAGCATTAAGCCAAACAGGCTAAATAAGAAGGGAATTTGTTCAATGTGGTTAGTCATGGTTGCTTTCCAGTGCGCCACAAAGAAGACGCGATAGATGCCAGCTAATAGCATCGCGGTGCCAATCGCTGTTGTGGCTAATCCCCAGCCTTGTACATCACTAACAAATAGCAAGGACAAGCTACCAAAAATAATAGGAAGCACACCACCCATAATATAGCCAGTCTCTGACTTCACCAGATTTTTTGCCATTTCCCGTGCATCTTCTAAATTAAATAAAATGCCTAATGATAGCAAAACAGAGACAAGAC
>CAYZRM010000096.1:0-5992 GCA_964480845.1 uncultured Coxiellaceae bacterium
TGCGCCAGGCGAAAGTAGAGCTACCATTGCAATTTAATAATTTTAGAGATTAAAATTCAGTATTCTGATGTACTTCCTGTTGCGAGCGTAGCAAGGCAATTCATAAAACCCCAGGGAACTCATTATGGATTGCTTCGCTACGCTCGCAATGACGGTAAGTCTGTAAGCCGCAATGGCGGCTAGTCTATGCACACAAGTTGCTCGACACGGTTGTGTTATCGTTTGTCTGCGTAAGGGTTTTCTGTCGTCTTAAACTGTAAATGAACTGGCGTACCATGCATATCTAGTTTGTCTTGGAAGAAGCGAGCCAAGAATTTGCGATAGCTTTCAGGTAAGGCATCTAGTTGATTGCCGTGAATGACAACCACGGGTGGGTTGCTACCACCAGGGTGGGCATAGCGTAATTTAACGCGGCGTCCGTGTACTAAAGGCGGTTGATGAACGGTAATCGCTTTTTGTAACAGGCGGGTTAATAGCGGGGTGGATAGTTTTTTGATCGCTGATTGATAAGCTTCAATAACAGAATCAAATAAATTACCAACGCCTGAGCCATGTAAAGCAGAAATAAAATGTACCCTCGCAAAGTTGACGAAATCTAATTGTCTGTCGATGGTTGCGCGGGCACGCTCGCGATCGCTTTCGGTCATGCCGTCCCATTTATTTACTGCAATTACTAATGCTTTACCACATTCCATGACAAAGCCAAGTAATTTCAAGTCTTGATCAGATACACCGATGCGCGCATCTATTACAAATAATACAACATTAGAATTTTCGATGGCTTGCAGGGTTTTAACAATGGAGAATTTCTCAGGTAATTCAGAGACGCTTTTGCGCTTACGAACCCCTGCAGTGTCAATAATGGTAAAGTGTTGTTCTCGTCTTTCAAAAGGAATAAAGATGCTATCACGCGTGGTGCCTGGTTTATCATCTACAATGACACGCTCTTCACCCAATATGCGATTTGTTAGGGTGGATTTGCCAACATTTGGCCTGCCAACTAATACCATCTTGATATTATGGCTTTCTGATTCAGAAGCATAAGCATCTTCTGTTGCATTAGGTTCAGGAAATAAATGCTCTATCAGGTTGTTAATGCCAGAACCGTGTGCAGCTGCAATAGGGATGGGTGTTCCCATGCCTAATTCATAAGCATCAGCAATGCTAACATTAGGATCTAAGCCTTCTGTTTTGTTAACGGCTAAGGTAATGTCTTTACCTGTGCGTCTTAAATAGTCAGCAATCATGCGGTCTTCTGAAGTAATACCAGTGCGACCTTCCACTAAAAATAGGATTTTATCTGCATCTTCAATGGCATGTTCAGCCTGTGAGGTGATTAAGTCGCCGATTTTGTCGGTTTCTTCGGTGATACCGCCGGTATCAATAATGATGAAGCGTCTATCATTGTAGTCAACGTCACCATATTGGCGATCACGTGTAGTGCCCGGAAAGGCGGAAATGATCGCATCACGAGTACGCGTGAGGCGATTGAATAGGGTGGATTTGCCGACATTTGGTCGGCCAACGACTGCAACAACTGGTAACATGATTCACTCTTAATTTAGTGTGTAGGCAACTAGGTAGCCTTTATTAGTTTGAGCGTATAGTACATTATTTTGCACAATAGGTGCAGCATAAATTGCAGATCCTACGCGGATTCTGGCAGAAAAATGACCATCTTTCTTGCTGAGCCAGTGTAAATAGCCTTCTGCATCGCCGACGACAACATAGTTGTTAGTATTAGCTGGGCCGGTGATAGTGCGGGCTTCTAGCTGGGTTTGGCGCCAGTTAACGAGGCCGCTATTGGCATTAAAGTCCCAAACATAGCCTTTGGCATCTGAAATATAGACAGATTCACCATCTGCAACCATGCCAGTGTACGAGGAAATCTCGTGCGACCAGATAGTTTCACCATTGGTTGGCTCTAGGGCAGTGATTTTGCCTTGGTAGGTGGCCGCATATAAATGGTTATCGTAAATGATAG
Source organism: uncultured Coxiellaceae bacterium (assembly GCA_964480845.1). Lineage (GTDB taxonomy): Bacteria > Pseudomonadota > Gammaproteobacteria > DSM-16500 > DSM-16500 > Aquicella. Next base: position 1,985 of record CAYZRM010000096.1, read on the forward strand.
GGTCGGCATCGACATCTATCATGCGTTGAATAGCAAAAGCGCCTTCCGCTTGAGTCACTGGCCTAGACCAATAAACACGACCATCTGCTAGGTTAAAATTGGTTAAATTACCGCTCGCGAATCCCATCACCACATGATTACCATAAATCACTGGCGCGCTTGCCCCTCTTAGGATAAGGGAGGGTTCAGTTTCTTGGTAATTCCAGCGCTCTTTCCCGGATTGTGCATGGTAGGCATGGATTTGACCATTGACAGCTTTTAAAACCAGGATGTTGTCTTTAATGGCTGGTTTTGCCAGAATTTCGGCGTTAATGTTGGTTTTCCATAACAAGCGGCCATCTGTTTCAGATAAGGCCCAAACATCGCCTTGACGGCTACCAACGGCAACAATGCCGCTACCAACAGCGGGGCCTGATAAAATAGGCAGTGCAGTGTTGGTTTGCCAAATAATTTTTCCTGTGGTCTTGTCAACAGCAGTGACTAAGCCCTTAGTACTAGTTGTGTAAATAGCTTGCGCACCGATTGCTGGGCTCATTTTCAGATACTCATCACCCGCACCTTTGCCTGTATATGTCGACCAGGCTTTGACTGGTTTGAACTCTGCAGTATAGTCACTTAATGGTGTTGGTTCTGGGGTGTTGTCTTTATCAAAGAAACCATTGCACGCTACTAAGCATAAAGATAGTGCAGTGAATGAGGCTGATTTTATTATTTTATTCATGGCTATTACTTTCTGTTGGTTTGTCTAACGTCGCTAAGTTGTCATATTTCATTTGTAGTAGAGGTCTTAGCACTTCAGCGTTTGGTAGTGTTTCTAGTGCATCAGCGTACGCTTTACGCGCTTTGTCCTGCTGCTTCAGTGCTAAATAATCATCGCCCTTTATTTCATTCACTAGGCCAAGAAATGCTTTATCTTCCACCTTGTCTAGGGTTGCTAAACTTGCTTCAGGTTTGCGTTCAGCTAATTGAAGGCGGGCTAAGCGTAGGCGAGCAATTTGTCTAAATGATTTCACGCTGCTGTTATCAATGACCCAGGTCAGTTGTTTCTTGGCTTCGGTATTGTCTTTTTTCAAGACGGCATCACGTGCTAGGGTAAGAGCAGCTAAGTCACCGTAAACGGTTTTATGGTAGTGGGTGAATAGCTTTTGGGCTTGCACAAGAGTGCCAGCAGCGTTGTTCTGGCTACGCATAGACAGCATGTCTTCGTACACAGAGGAAGCATGATTTAATATACGCGTTTGGCGTTGTTGCCAGTAGCGCCAGCCGCTAATGATAGCAATTGCGATGGCAACACCGGCTAAAATGACGAGGGCGTATTGTTTGATCCAGCGTTTTAACAGTTCGACCTGTTCTTGTTCTGTTAAATATTCACTCAAGAGACTATCCTCAGAATCTAAGCCTAAAAGGCTTTCCTTGTTAATATTCGATACAGCAGCGACAGTGTCGCTAAGGGCGTATTAGAACAGATTTTTATGCAAGAAGGAATGGTAATTAAAGCGGTAGATTGAGCTTTGCAAAGAAAGTTTAGCCCAATCTACCATTTCAATTTATAGGGTATTTTGTAAAAACGCGGTTGCCTCTTCAATGGTGACAGTTGTTTGATCGCCATTTCCACGTAATGGTTTTAGTGATAGTTTGCCTGCCTTTAACTCATCTTCAGCTATAATTAATGCAAACAACGCGCCGCTCTTATCTGCTTTTTTAAATTGGTTTTTGAGTCCGCCACCACCGCAGTGCAGCATCAGTTTTAAGGCTGGCAATTTTTTTCGGAGCTCGGTTGCTGCATTGAGTCCTGCTGTAAAGGCTTCTTCGCCATCTGTCATTAAGTAAACATGCAGGGGTTGCTGAGCTAATGTTTTGCTGGCTTCTACTTGTTCGAGTAGTAAGATAAGTCTTTCTAAGCCCATGGCAAAGCCAACGGCTGGTGTTGGCTTGCCGCCTAGCTGCTCAACTAACCCATCATAACGCCCGCCTGCGCAAACTGTACTTTGTGCGCCCAGTTTGTCAGTGACCCATTCAAAGACTGTTTTGCTGTAATAGTCTAGTCCGCGTACTAAGCTAGTGTTAATTTCAAAGGTAAGCCCTGCTTGTCTTAGGTAGTGCTGTAGTTTTTCAAAGTGCTCGGCAGATTCTGCATCTAGGTGATCTAGGAGCTTAGGTGCATTAGCGATGATTTCTTTCAGTGCTGGATTCTTGCTATCTAATACGCGTAGTGGATTGCTAACCAGGCGACGTTTGCTGTCTTCATCCAGCAGCTCTTCATGCTGTTTTAAGTAAGTGACGAGCAATTCGCGATATTGATTTCTAGCTGCAGCAGTTCCTAGCGAATTAATTTGCAGGGTAACGTCTGATTTAATGCCTAGTTTCTCAAAAATGGCAGCAGACATCAAAATGACTTCGGCATCAATGTCTGGTCCTGCTAGCCCAAACACTTCAACAGCACATTGGTGGAATTGGCGATAACGGCCTTTCTGTGGGCGTTCATGGCGAAAGTAAGGGCCCATATACCATAGGCGTTGAATTTGATTGTAAAGTAGTCCGTGTTCTATGCCCGCACGCACACAGCAAGCAGTGCCTTCGGGGCGGAGTGATAGGCTTTCATCATTTCTATCATTGAATGTATACATTTCTTTTTCAACGATGTCTGTGACTTCGCCAATAGAGCGCTTGAATAAATGTGTTTTTTCAACGATAGGGGTGCGGATTTCCTGATAACCATGCCCTTGTATGGTTGCTCTTAAGGCTGTCTCCGCAAATTGCCACATGGGACTTTCAGTTGGGAGGATGTCATTCATGCCGCGTACGGCTTGTATCAGTTCTGCCACAGGGTACCTCTATTCATTATTTGGAAGTTCGCTAAGCTCCTCCTCATCTGTATCGTGTTTTTTAACAGTCGGTTTGCTAACCGGCTTGATCTCCGCTGCCGTGTTGGATGGCTTGGATACAGGAGAAGTAACTGTATTTTCTGCTAATACTGGCCCAAGTGGCAGAATGTCTTGTTTTTTAGGCAAGATCATTTGTTGATCTAATGCTGCCATCGTTTGGTCTGCAGTATGCTGTATTTTTTTGTGATCGTACCACCAAGTGCCAACCAGCGTAAACATGGCTAACACAATGGTTGATGTAAAAAGGTGCATCATGTAGTTACTCGTACCATTGTCATGAATGGTAACAGCCTTTGGAGAGGCCTGAGCTTGTTTGATCATGGCCTCAATATCTAAAGGAACCGGCCTTGGCTTGATAGGCTCAATAGCTTTTTTGATTTCATGTTCTGGTAATTGTAAGAATTTACCATAAGAGCGCAAATAACCACGGATAAATGTAACGGGAAGATCGGTTGGGTAGCGATCTTTTTCCATCATGATGATGTACTTTTCATTAAGACGTAACCGAGCTGCCACTTCTTTGCGATCTAGCCTTAATGCCTCGCGTGCGGCTTGTAAACGCGCACCAAAAGGCGGGTTCTTTTGTCCAGCTGCTTCCATAGTTTCAGCGTTTTGGTTGGTCATAAAACGTTACTTCCTTGTTTAACGTCATGGTTCTTAAAGAATTGTATGATAAATGAAAGGTTTGTGCTAGATGTCTGGTTAAAAAAGTAGTCTAACCAATGTGCAGTAGCGCATTGGTTAGATTATTATTAGGCGGATGCTGTGAATTGAAATAGGCTAGAAACGAACCCAATATAGAGTAAAATAACGCCCAGCATCAAGCCAAACAGGCTAAATAAGAATGGAATTTGTTCAATGTTATTGGTCATGGTTGCTTTCCAATGCGTCACAAAGAAGACGCGATAAATGCCAGCTAATAGCATTGCCGTGCCAATCGCTGTTGTGGCTAATCCCCAGCCCTGCACATCGCTGACAAATAGCAAGGATAGGCTACCAAAAATAATAGGAAGCACACCGCCCATAATATAGCCTGTCTCTGACTTCACCAGATTTTTTGCCATTTCACGTGCATCTTCTAAATTAAATAAAATGCCTAATGATAGCAAAACAGAGACAAGAC
>CAYZRM010000097.1:0-5960 GCA_964480845.1 uncultured Coxiellaceae bacterium
TTCTTCTACTATAATTCCGCTATCATATCGGGGCGATTACTTAATGAATACATTTAATACGAAAACCTTTCAAGGGTTGATAGCAGCTTTGCAAGCATATTGGGGTGAACAAGGGTGCATTATTATGCAGCCTGTGGATATGGAGGTCGGTGCTGGGACTTTTCATACGGGCAGTTTTTTAGGTGCAATAGGCCCTGAACCTTGGCGGGCAGCTTATGTTCAACCTAGTCGTCGACCGACAGATGGTCGTTATGGCGAAAATCCGAATCGAGTGCAACGTCATCATCAGTTTCAAGTGATTTTGAAACCATCCCCTGACAATATCCAAGAATTGTATCTGGATTCTTTGCGCATGCTAGGAGTGGATACCTTGGTGGATGATATTCGTTTTGTAGAAGATAATTGGGAGTCGCCAACCTTGGGTGCCTGGGGTTTAGGCTGGGAAGTGTGGTTGAATGGTATGGAAGTGACGCAGTTTACCTATTTTCAGCAAGTCGGCGGTTTAGAATGCTCTCCTGTGACGGGTGAAATTACTTACGGGTTGGAGCGTTTAGCGATGTCCTTGCAAGGGAAGGACAATGTTTATGATTTAGTCTGGACAGAAGGCCCTCAGGGTGTAGTGACTTATGGCGATGTTTACCATCAATCAGAAGTGGAAATATCAACCTATAATTTTGAACAAGCAGATGTGACTTCCTTGTTTGAGCATTTTCATTATTATGAGAAAGAAAGTCAGCGTCTGGCAGAGGCCGGCTTGCCCTTGCCAGCTTATGAGATGGTATTGAAAGCCTCTCATACTTTTAATTTGTTAGATGCGCGCAAGGCCATTTCGGTGACGGAACGCCAAAACTATATTTTAAAAATTCGTCGATTAGCAAAAGCAGTTGCTGAGCGTTATTATCAAGCACGAGAAGCATTAGGCTTCCCATTGTTACAAGGAAAAGCATCATGATGCAGCAAGATGATTTTCTAGTAGAAATTCATACTGAAGAATTGCCACCTAAGTCATTAGTGAAACTGGCACAAGCCTTTTGCCAGAAAATAAAAGAGCATTTGGTGAAGGCAGAGCTGGCATTTGAAGATATTCAATATTACGCCACACCTAGGCGTTTAGCTGTTCAAGTATCTAAGTTGGCAGCCATGCAGCCTGATCAACATATAGAGCGTAAAGGGCCTGCTCTCTCAGCTGCGTTTGATGCTGAAGGTAAACCTTCTCCTGCTTGTGTTGGCTTTGCCCGTTCTTGTGGTGTAACGCCTGCTGAATTAATCACGCTGAAGACGCCTCAAGGTGAATGGGTGGGGTATCAGCAGGTTGTTTCAGGTAAAAGAGTTGAAGAGTTGTTACCGGTTTTTGTAGAGTCTGCAGTTGCTGCTTTACCAATTGCGAAGTGGATGCGTTGGGGCGATAGTGATATACAATTTGTGCGTCCTGTGCATGCTGTGGTGATGTTGTATGGTCCAGACATTATTGAAGCCACTATTTTAGGATGTGAGACCGATAGAAAAACGCGTGGGCATCGTTTCCATGCACCAGAGTGGATTAGCATAGAGCATGCTAGTCAATATAATCAGCAGCTAAAAGCGGGCTATGTTATCGCTGATTTTGCTGAACGTCGGGCGATGATAGAGCAGCTAGCAGATCAATCGATCCAAAAACAACTGAATGGTAAAGGCAAGGTGTTGATTTCTAGTGATGCCTTGTTAGATGAAGTGACTGGCTTGGTGGAATGGCCAGTTGCCCTCTGTGGTCAATTTGATCCGGCATTTTTAGAGGTTCCTAAGGAAGTATTAATTTCTTCCATGCAAGATCATCAGCGCTATTTTCCTGTGGTTGATCAGCAAGGGAATTTATTACCGTACTTTATTACCATGAGCAATATTGAGAGCCAAGATGTTGCAAGGGTTGTGCATGGAAATGAGCGTGTACTGAGAGCACGTTTATCAGATGCTGCGTTCTTTTATCGCGAGGATCAAAAGCTTCGTTTAGAGGATAGGCTGCCTACATTAAAGGGTATCGTATTCCAAGCTAAATTAGGTAGTCTGTATCATAAAGCAGAGCGTGTAAGCTGTTTAGCGGGCATGCTGGCTAAGCAATTAAATTTAGATGTGACGCTGGCGGAACGAGCTACTTTATTGGCTAAGACAGATTTGATTACTAATATGGTCGGTGAGTTTCCTGAGCTACAAGGTGTCATGGGTGCTTATTATGCTAAGCATGATGGTGAGCACAGTGATGTGGTGGCTGCAATGGCGGAACAATACTTACCGCGCTTTGCCGGAGATAGTTTGCCTCAAAATGCGATCGGCCAGGTGCTTGCTTTGGCGGATAGGTTAGATACTTTATTAGGCACCTTTGGCATCAATCAAATTCCAACAGGCGATAAAGACCCGTATGGCTTGCGTCGTGCGGCTTTGGGTGTATTGCGCATTTTGATTGAGCATAAAATTGATCTTAATTTGCGTGATGTTTTGATGTTTGCTGCAACGACTTATCAAGTGCCTTTGGAAAATGCAGATGCAGTCTCAGACGTCTTACAATTTATGCAAGAGAGACTGCGGGCCTTGTATCTTGAGCAAGGAGTGACGCCCGATGTATTTGCTGCGGTTGCGGCATTGAAAATTGATAGGCCAGTTGATGTGGATCAACGTATTCACGCTGTTCAAGCATTTAAGAAATTAAACGAAGCGGGTGCTTTAAGTGCAGCTAATAAGCGTGTTAGCAATATTTTAGCGAAATACGAAGAGCCTATCCTGGCAAATGCAGTCTCAGATGCCCTGTTTGAAGTGGTGGCTGAAAAGGCATTGGCTGAAGAATTGGTTGCTAAGCATGCTGTGGTGTCTAAGCTCTCTGCATTAGGTGAATATGATGCAGTGTTGTTGCAGCTGGCAGAGTTGCGTAAACCAGTCGATGATTTCTTTGATGAAGTGATGGTGATGACAGATGATAAATCACGTCGTGAGAATCGCCTATTGCTATTAACGCAATTACGTGCTTTATTTTTACAAGTAGCAGATATTGCGCTCTTGCAGTGATTCCCGCTAACTGTCGTCCCGCGGCTTGTCCGCGGGATCTAGGCAGGCAATGCCAAGCTGGATCCCGCCTTCGCGGGGGACGACGAGGTTGGCGGGAATTCCTGGCGCTCTTGCAGTAGTATGGTTAATTAGTTTTTTGACAGGGAGATAGTAATGTTAAGGAAGAAAATTCTATTAGCTGCAACAGGTTTGGTTGCAATGACATTAGGTGCTTCTGCATTAGCAGGCGGTATGTCAGTGCCTTATGGTTGGTATTTAGAAGGGAATGCTGGCTCTTCTCACTTGTCAAACATTAGCTTTCCTGGTTCTAGCAGCTCCTCTGGTTGGGGTGGTAATGCAAACTTGGGTTATAAATTTATGCCTTATTTTGCAATGGAAGTGGGGTATACACAGTATGCCAACTCTAGCATTAAGGATAATAATGGTACCAAGGCAGCTAGTGTGAAGCATTACTCTTATGATTTAGCTGGTCGTGGTATCCTGCCTATCGCTGCTTCTGGTTTTGAATTGTTTGCTAAGCTTGGTGTGCAGCGTATTGATAGTAAGTATTCGATTCAAGATGCTAATGCTGCGCAGCAATTGGGTATTAGTAGTTCGCAGCACAATACAACAGGTTTGTATTTAGGTGCCGGTGGTCAGTATTACGTGATGCCTGAGTTGGCAATTAATACCCAGTGGCAGCGTGCTAAAGGTAATAGTAATACCGGTACGGAAGATCTGTACTCTGTCGGTTTTTCCTTTATTTTGGACTAATAGCGTTAATGTGGCCCGCATACACAGTCGATGCGATGCGGGCTTGCATTATTAAAAAATCTTTCTTATCCATGCGCCAATATCATCAATTTCTTCTCGGCTGACAGTATGCTGAATAGGGTAGCTATGCCAGTCAACATGATATCCTGCTTGTTGTAGCGCTTGGTAGGTCATTTGCCCCCATTGAAACATCACCACAGGGTCTGCTGTACCATGACCGATAAAAATAGGAATGTTTTTATTAGCACTACTCGTTGCGCTTAGGGTCTCTTTGGCAACAGGTAAGTAGCCAGATAGCGATACAATCCCAGCTAGTGGTTTTGTATGTCTTAATCCTACCGTTAATGCCATTGCTGCGCCTTGAGAAAATCCCATCAATAGAACGTTGGTTGAATTAATTCCAGAATCTTCTTGTTGTTTTATTAAGTGCTCAATTTGCTGTTGAGAAGTGGCAATACCAGCATGGTCGTCACGGCCTTCTACGGTGAGTGATGTGATGTCGTACCAGCCGCGCATATGATAGCCGTTATTAATGGTAATTGGTCTGACTGGTGCATGAGGGAAGATAAAGCGTACGGCTAACTGGCTGGGTAGCTTAAGTTCCGGAATAATAGAGGTAAAATCACTCCCATCAGCGCCCAATCCATGTAGTATAATGATAGTATGGGTTGCTGGCTGGGCAGGTTCAATTACGATTGCATCAAGGTGATTCATAGTCATAGGGGGTTTTCCGCTTGCTTAGTTGGATGAAAAAATACCATAATATTATATAGAGTTGAATTCGTAATATTTTTAGTGGTTTAACCAAAAGGATAATGCATCATGAAGTTGAATACTAGATCGATACTCGGTGTGACACTGTTAGAAATCATGTTGGTATTAGCAATTGCAGCGATGGTGATTGTGATGTCTATCCGTTACTATCAATCTGCTACTTCAAGTCAGCAAGTTAATACGATTATGCAGCAATTGCAAGGTGTGACAGCTGCTATGGATAATTTAGCGGTTGGTTCAGGCACATATGCAAATATTACACAAGCTCAATTGTTAGCAGCGTTAGGTGGAGGGAATGCCTTAACAACCCCTCTAGGCACAACTGTTTCTATGACATCACCATCTGGGACAGGTTACACGGTCAGCGTACCAATGAATGCTACGATTTGCCCTATGGTTTCAACAAAAGTAGCAGCTAATACTAAAATGAATGTCACAAGTTCTACAACAAGCTGCACAACCTTAACTTATACGTATGATGCTTCAAGATAATTAATCTTTAGCCCCAGGCCTTTATGGGTTTTGGGGCTTTATTTTGTGGCTGCATATTGTTTAGCTAGGTGTGTGTCCAATTAGCCAATCGCAACGCAAAACTTCTCCTGTTTCATTCAATTGTAGGAATAATTGATTCAATCGAGTTTTTTGCTCTCCACGTGCGAGTACAGCTTGCTCAATAGTGGAATACAATGGCTTGATAGCTTTTTCAATGTCAATCGTTTTGCCGGTTTGTGCCTCATTTGCTAGGAATCGAATGACTTCCGGTGCATAACCTAATTCAAAGCCAAAGCGTAAATGTAACTGTCTATCCAGGACTTTTAATTTTAAGCGCATAATTTGCTCTATAGCATTTTTGTTTAGCGGTAAAAATGGAATAACAGCACAATTCTCAAGTATAGCAGTTGGTAGGATAGGTCCTAGATCCTGTTTAACTAATCGAGTGAGCTCATCAGGCGAGTGTTCAAGCCGGGTAGTTTGAGTAGTATCTGTTTGTTCACTCATAATGAGTTGCATTAAATTGAGTTGTTGGCGTTCATTATGGTGATGGTCTTGTTGCGTATTGTGAAGATGATCTGTGCCTTTATTTGTAGTTAGTATAATGATGGCTTGACAGAAGTTATAAGCATTACCCTTTTCATCGTGTAAATAGCCAGAGCCTAGCAGTTCTAGTAGTTCATTTGTTTGTGCGTTGGATAGCAGGTCAACGGCCTCAAACAAGATAACGGCATTAGGTTTTTGATAAATTAATTCTTTGATGCTGGTGTAGCGTCTCTCACCACAGCCTTGGGCCATCATGTCTAGCAGTGAGGCTGCTGATCGGCTCTGTTGTACGGTATGTAGTAAACTAATTTGTTTGAATAACTGTTCTGTTAACGCTAGTGCAGTTGTTTTTTTGCCTGTAT
>CAYZRM010000098.1:0-5863 GCA_964480845.1 uncultured Coxiellaceae bacterium
ATCGCCTTTATTAAAGCGCTGCGTTCTCAAGGTATTAATGTTGCCATTGGGCATACTAATGCAACCTATGCAGAGACGATGGATGCAGTGGCTGCTGGCTGTTCTCAGGCAACTCATCTTTTCAACGCAATGCGTGGGTTAGCTCAGCGTGAGCCCGGTGCGGTTGGTGCCTTGTTAACTTCTGATAGTGTGGTGGCGGAACTCATATGCGATGGTATCCATTTGCATCCTGCGGTGGTTAGTTTGGCTTATCGTATGAAAAGTCGTGATCGCTTACTGCTAGTATCTGATGCCATGCGTGCAAAATGTATGGATGATGGTGATTATGAGCTGGGTGGTCAAATAGTACATGTTAAAAAGGGTAAAGCAACCTTAGACGATGGTACCCTAGCAGGCAGTACCTTACGTTTACCCAAGGCAATTAAAGCGATGTCAGAGTATGCAGGATGTTCATTAGAAGATGCTATCCGTATGGCAGCTTATAATCCAGCAAGAACCTTAGGGCTAAGTGATAAAAAAGGGTCTTTATCTTTAGGTAAGGATGCTGATTTGGTTGTGTTAAACGCCGATTTTAATGTGCTATTAACTATGCGTGCCGGTTGTGTTGTGTTTGATGCTTCGTTATAACCCGCGTTTTATGCGGGTTATCTTAGGTGCTGGCAATCGCTTTTGCTTTGTGTCGTCCAATGTGTAGAACATCCTTGCGTTTACGTATGCGACGAATAATTCTGGCTAAGTGTAGGCGATCTCTTACAGAAATCGTGATTTCTACATTAAAGTGATGTCTGTCGCTTTCTTGTGCGCGGATATTTCTAATGTTTGATTCTGCTTCGCATATTGCGAGTGTGAGTGACGCTAAGCTGCCTCGCCGATTTAATAGGTCAACAACCAAGTCAACGGAGAAATCGCCTTCTACGTGCTCTTCCCAAGCGAGTGTCACATACTTATCGGTATGATGGTGGCGCTCGATATGAGGGCAGTGCATCATATGAACTTCTATACCTTGGCCTGTTTTTATTAAACCAGCAATATGATCGCCAGGAATGGGGCGGCAACAGGTGGCATAGGCGATTGCTAGCCCTTCTGTTCCTTTAATACGCAGTGGTGGCGGTGTTTCAGGCTGATCTTTTTTAGGTAGGCTATCCATGGTTTTGATAACCTGTTTCGAGACGAGTAGAGCTGGGCGATTGCCTATTCCTATCTCTTCAAATAGATGGCTAACTGATTCAAGGTGAGAGCTGGCTACAATGCCGTCAAGTGTTGTTGTTGAAATATCATCTAAAGAAAGTTGGTAGCTATGCAGGGCTTTATCGAGTAAGCGTCTACCTAGTTCCATCGATTCTTCACGCTGTTGCTTCTTTAAAAAGTGCTTTATTTTACTGCGTGCTTTACTGGTAACAACGAAGTTAAGCCAGGCAGCATTGGGTCTCGCACCTGGTGCGGTTACAATTTCTATTTGTTGTCCGCTAATTAATGGCGTGCTTAAGGGAGATAGTCGCTTATCTAGTTTGGCTGCAACACAGGTATCCCCAATATCTGAGTGAATAGCGTAGGCATAATCGACAGGTGTCGCTTTTGCTGGCAATTCAATAATTTGACCTTTAGGGGTAAAGACATAAACTTCATCAGGAAATAAATCAATTTTAACATTTTCAATGAATTCGACAGAGTTTTTTGAGCTTTTATCTAATTCTAAAATATTCTGTAGCCATTCTTTGGTGCGTGAAGGGGTGTCATGAAAAGCGGTTTTTTCGGTTTTGTATAACCAATGTGCCGCAATGCCATTCTCAGCCATTTTGTGCATTTCTTCTGTGCGTATTTGTATTTCAATAGGGACGCCGTAAGGACCGAAGAGAGTGGTATGCAATGATTGATAGCCATTTGCTTTGGGAATAGCAATATAGTCTTTAAATCGATGAGCAATTGGTTTAAATAGATTGTGTAATACGCCTAGCACTCGGTAGCAAGTATCTATTTTATCAACGATAATGCGAAAGCCGTATACATCCATGATTTCTGAGAATGATAAGTGTTTATTGAGCATCTTTTTGTAAATGCTATATGAGTGCTTGCCGCGACTAGAGAATCTGGCTGAGGGAATATTGGTTTTTCTTAGTCCTTCATGAATTTCACGGTTAATCATTTCCATGATTTCAGCTCGGTTTCCGCGAGCTTTATCAACCGCATTCTTGAGGATTTTGTATCGCAACGGGTAGCGCGAGGCAAAGCCTAGATCTTCTAGTTCAACCCGTAGTGCATGCATACCTAGTCGGTTAGCAATCGGGGCAAAAATATCCAGTGTTTCTTGAGAGATGCGGCGGCGTTTATGCTGAGGTAAGCCAAATAAGGTGCGCATATTATGCAATCTATCAGCTAGTTTAATTAATATGACGCGAATATCACTCGCCATTGCCATGACCATTTTTCGTAAATTTTCCGCCTGAGCTTGCGCGTAATTTTCAAAGTGTATTTGTGTTAATTTAGTGACACCTTCTACTAAGTCAGCTACCTCTTTGCCAAATTTCTCAATGAGTTGGTCGCGATTAATGGGGGTATCCTCAATCACGTCATGTAAGATGGCTGCCATTAGGGTAGGAGAGTCCATGCGCATCTGAGCTAGGATTTGGGCAACTGCAATTGGGTGGGTGATATAAGGTTCACCAGTGGAACGTGTTTGTGTGCCATGAGCTTCTTTTGCAAACACATACGCCTCACGCATTTTTATTATTTCTTCTGGCGTAAGGTATTGATTGATTTCATAAAGTAATGGTTCAAATTCAGTCACAAAGGCGCGCCTCTAAAAAGTCCCTATCTCTTTTTATATTACATGATGCTTTAACGCTTAGCACTGGGTTATACTAATAAAGCAAGCGTCTTTTTGAATCCAACTGTTTAAAAGGAGGTGAATGATGAGCTGTCAATGTGGATGTGGTATGAAAAAGCGTTCGAAACTATGCCCTGTGTCGTTTGGCTTGGCTTTAGGTATCGTTTCTGCTCTTGTCGTATTCTTGTTTTCTCTTTATGCAATCAATTATGGTCCAACAGCCATGATGGTGGCGCACCAAATGCCTGTTCCTAGTATGGCTGATGCGGGTTGGTGTGCATTGTGGACTTTATTGTACGGGTTTATCTTTGGATTCTTCTTGGCCCTCTTCTATGATTTAATTAGTTGCTGCTGTAAGAGTAAGTGCTGTCGCAGCCGTTGTGGATCAGGATGCAATTGTGGTCCAGACTGTGCCTGTGGTTGCAATAAATCAAAAGCTAATGGTTAATTTCCTTTATGTAGCCCGCATCACATGCGGGCTACTTTTCTATTTAATAACAGGATTGATGAATGACAGTGATTCATACCGACCAGGCACCCAAAGCCATAGGTCCTTATTCGCAAGCTATTAAAAGTGGTCAAACAGTTTATTTATCCGGGCAAATTCCATTAGACCCTGCCTCAATGCAGATAGTATCTGATGATATAGCGAAGCAGGCAGAGCAAGTGTTGAAGAATATGCAGGCAGTGGTCGCTGCTGCTGGTGGTAGTTTGCAGCATATTGTGAAGCTTACCATTTTTCTAACGGATCTAAATGATTTTGCGGTAGTGAATGATGTCATGACGCAGTATTTTGTAGCGCCATACCCTGCTAGAAGTACTGTGCAAGTATCAGCACTGCCTAGGGCAGCAAAGGTGGAAATCGAGGGTGTGATGGTATTATAGTTGTCGATATTTGTGTGGCCCAGCTAACGTCTTTGAATGATTGAAGTTAGCTGGGCTTTACTTTATTTTTTGGCAACAGATGCCTCTGCAGTAGGGGCTTTCACCACATTCATAAGGCTATTCATGTTGTTCAGGGTGTAAACTGTGCGTAGCACCTTGAGAGCTTGGAATAATTGGAAGTCGTCTTGTGCTAGTCTTATCTCTGCATTACGATCCAATATGTTATTAGGTGTGCCGGGGTTGGTACCTGCCAGATGGTTTTTTAATTGATACTCTTTAATTGGCTCTATCATTGCAATGTCTTCTTCTGTTTTATCTTTCTGCACATGCAGGTCTTCTACTTGCACATCAGGAATAATACCGACATTTTGGATAACACGGCCGGATGGTGTGTGATAGAGTGCAGTTGTTAGCTTTAATGCATGGTTTTTATCTAACGGTATCACGGTTTGTACGGATCCTTTGCCGAAGCTAGGCATGCCCACGATGAGTGCACGACGGTAATCTTGCAATGCACCTGCAACGATTTCAGAAGCAGAAGCCGAGCCACCATTTACAAGCACAACAATAGGGGCGCCATTTAATATATCGCTACCGGTGACTTTGGCGCTGTATTGTGCTTCTGGTAAGCGCCCTTCCGTATAGACCACAACATTTTTGTATTGTTTTGTAATATCTTTAGGGTTTAAGAAGTTATTAACAATATTGACGGCGCTTTCTAGTAAGCCACCAGGATTATTGCGTAAATCGATGATCAAGCCATTTAATTTGCCACCATTCTTGGTTTTTAAGTCCAGAATAGCGTCGTGCATCAACTTGGCGGTCGGCTCTTGGAATTGGGTAATGCGTACATATCCAAAGTTTTTATCTAGCATTTTACTCTTAACGCTAGCAATTTTAATAATCTGACGGTTGAGCTTGAAGATTAAAGGTATTTTTTCGCCCTTACGTAAGATTGTTAGGCTAACAGGGCTGCCTGCTTTGCCGCGCATTTTCTCCACGGCGTCTTGTAAAGACATCTCACTAACTAATTTACCATCAATGGCAACAATATAGTCTCCTGGCTTGATACCTGCTTTAGCAGCAGGAGTATCATCCATCGGTGTCACAATTTTCAAAATGCCAAACTCAGGTGTTACTTCAATACCAACACCACCAAATTCGCCGCTAGTGGTCATTAGTAGGGTTTTATATGCATCTTCATCCAGATATTCAGAGTGGGGATCCAGGCCGCTTACCATGCCACGAATCGCATTATCTAATAGTGATTTGTCACCAGTGGATTGTACATAGAAATCTTTAATGAGCGCAATCGTATTGGTGAAGCGATTAATATCATCTTCATTCACCTGGCCTTTTGCATCAGTAGTGGCATCTGTTGCTGGAGTGGCTGCTTGTGATTTGATAGCTGCATCAGCTGCGAATACAGGTGTTAAGGTGATGAGAGATAAAGAAGCAAGGATGGATAGTAGCAATGTGCGCTTGGTCATTTCTAGTCGTCCCTGGTTTAATTAACTTCATTATACCATCACTATTTTGCCCGCGCGCACATGCCGCCAATATTTGTTGTTATAAGAGCTCGATAATGGATGCTCCTGTCATTTCATTTGGCTGTTTCAAGCCTAGCAAATAGAGCATGGTTGGAGCGATGTCTGATAATTTGCCGTCTTTTTTGACAATTTTTGCTTGCCTTCCCAAGAAAATGAAGGGTACGGGGTCGCTGGTATGGGCGGTATGAGGTTGATTAGTTTTTTTATCAAACATCATTTCTGCATTGCCATGATCGGCTGTGATGATGCATTCGCCGCCTACTTCTTGTATTGCTTTTGTGATATTGCCTAAACACTGATCTATCGTTTCGATGGCTTTAACAGTTGCTAAGAAGTCACCAGTATGGCCTACCATATCAGGGTTAGCAAAGTTACAAATGATGACATCGTATTGCTTACTTTGAATCGCAGCCACTAATTTGTCTGTGAGTTGAAATGCACTCATTTCAGGTTGTAGGTCATAAGTGGCAACTTGGGGCGATGGTATTAATAGGCGTTCTTCACCTGGGTAGGGTGCTTCGATGCCGCCATTAAAAAAGAAAGTAACATGTGCATATTTTTCAGTCTCTGCTATGCGTAATTGCTTTAAATTTGCCTTGCTAAT
>CAYZRM010000099.1:0-5565 GCA_964480845.1 uncultured Coxiellaceae bacterium
AAAGCATTAACCATGTATCAATATCGTTAATGTTAGAAGCAACATCTATGTTTAGTTTGTTAGCGCATCTTGCTAGTTCATCAACACTAGTATGATGAGGGTTAATTTGTAAGTGGGTTTGGAACAAGTTAGCGTAACTGATACGTTCGGCCGGTGGTGTTTGTAGTATTCGTTGTAATAAGTTATCCATTTCGTCCATTAGCTGATGGTGATCAAAGTCGGGTCTATACCACTCCAGCATGGTAAATTCAGGGTTATGAATGTGACCAATTTCACCTTGCCGAAAGGCTTTGCTGATTTGATAAATGGGACCGCTACCAGCAGCCAAAAGGCGTTTCATTGCATATTCAGGCGAAGTTTGTAAGTAATAGCGTTGTTCTTCAGCCGTTGGGTGTGCTTGAAAGAGGGCAGGGATGCTTTGAATAAATGGATCGGTGACTGAGGTATGGCACATTAATGGTGTTTCAACTTCCATGACATCATGCGCAGCAAAGAATTCACGTATGGTTTTTAGAATGAGAGCTCGTTGCTTTAAATTAGAGATGGAGGCGCTTGGTTGCCAGGAGGTCTTCATGTTTGTCTCGATCTTTGTGTTGCCATTCCTGTGGTGGTTGCCACCACAGGAATATATATGGTTGTCTAGTCGTTATTCTTTTGCTCTAGAAACATATTCACCAGTACGTGTATCTACCTTAATCAGCTCACCTTCTTGAACGAACAATGGAACGCGAACAGTCGCACCAGATTCTAATTTAGCTGGTTTGCCGCCACCACCTGAGGTGTCGCCTTTTAACCCGGGGTCAGTTTCCGCTACTTTTAATACAACAAATGATGGGACAGTAACAATAATAGGCATGCCATTCCATAAGGTTAATTGGCAGGGATCTTGGTCTTTTAACCAAAATCTGGCATCTGATACTTCGGTTTCATTTAGGGCATATTGCTCAAAGCTCTCGTTAGCCATGAAGTGCCAAGCGCTGCCATCGCTGTAAAGGAACTGAGCTTCGACATCAACCACATCGGCAGTTGGGATGCTATCACCTGATTTATAGGTACGTTCAATGACACGGCCAGTTTTTAGGTTGCGGTAACGCAAACGATTGAATGCTTGCCCTTTGCCAGGTTTAACAAATTCATTATCAACGACCACACAAGGATCTTGGTCTATGATTAATTTCATGCCAGTTCTAATTTCGTTTAAGCTATATGCGCCCATGTTTACACTCCTAAAAGATTGCGCCTATCATAACGCCAGGTTTAATTTGGGTAAATGTGTCTTTAGCTATCTTCCGCCTTTATTAGCATTTTTTTTATGCCCAGCTGTACAAAAAACAGCAAGATGGCGGCGAAGAGGGCCAAGTAGGCGTAATCAAAGAAAGCGGCTTGGTAGATAGTCAGCTTAGCAGATGCGCTCTCTATGCCAGTGGGGATGCTAGCAAGTCTAGCTATCCAGCCAGCAAAAATACCCGCAAATCCTACGGCCACAAACCATACACCCATGAAAAATCCCACTAAAGGTGGAGGGGCTAAAATAGTAACAGCGGACAGTCCTATGGGTGAAATAAGTAGCTCACCAATGGTAATGAGAAAATAGGCACCAAATACCCAGAAAGGGCTAATTAATTCTCTATTGTCAGGATAAAAAGTGCTAAATGCCAGCACTAGGAAGCCAGCCGCAACGAATACTATTCCAAGAATAAATTTACTAATAGGTGAGGGGTTGTGCTTACTATCACCTAATACATGCCATAGCCATGCGAAAAAAGGTCCGAGCAAGAGAATAAAAATACTTTCTGTGCCGTAGAATACCGTTGTTGTGAGAGGCAAGCCAAATAAGGATTTGTCAACTAAGCGATCTATAAATAAATTAGCAGAAAGAAATAACTGAATAAATAACATCCAAAAAACAATGGAAGACACAATCAGAATATTTAGTGTGAGCAGCTTACGTTTATACTCAGCAGTTTGCTGCTGTGTTAATAAACATAGATAAACAAGTAAGCCTACTCCTAAGCAAGGTAATAACCAGTTAGCAAGCGAGTAAATACCAAGCAGGAAATAAACACCGGCGATCGCTAGTGTGCTGTAAAACACAATCTTGATTTTAAACTTGAAATTCATAGCGGGTTTTGCAGGTATTTCTTTGATGCAGCGCAGTCCGTATGCAAATGTTACCAGACCTATCACTAGTCCTATGCTAGCTAGACCAAAACTGATTTGCCATCCAAAATAGTTTTTAATGTAGCCTGAACTTAAACCAGCCAGTAAAGCACCTAAGTTGATGCCAATGTAAAAAATGGTAAAACCTGAATCGCGTCTGGCATCGTTGGGTTGGTATTGCATGCCAAGTAAGCTTGATATATTCGGCTTGAATAGGCCGTTACCGACCACGATAGTAGCCAGTGCTGGGTAAAGCAAGGTTTTGGCAAACGGTAAGGCTAATAGGAAATAGCCTAATATTAATAATAAGCCACCCCAAATAACGGATGTTTTAAACCCTAATAATTTATTAGCTAAATAACCGCCCGCTAAAGGAGAGATATAGGCTAATGCTGTGAAAACACCTTGAATCGCATAACTATCATTATCTGAAAAACCAAAGTATTTGGTCATATATAGAACAAGTAAACCTTGCACAATGTAAAAGCCAAATCGTTCCCACATTTCTGTTAGGAAAAGAAAAGGTAGAGCTCGTGGGTGATTAGTCGTTGTGCTTGGCATAAGCCGTTATATCCTCTGATTAACTAAGACCAGTATTATCAGATGGATTAATTGGATTGTCACTCTAGCATGACAATATTGTCATATTAAATTAATCAATTTGTTAGGGAGCGAATATTATCATCATGGGCGTAATCACAAACAATATGACTTAGACGAGGTATTATATGTTGAGGAATGATTTAGAAAGGGCTGATACTAACGCTACAGATTCTCTGAGTGAGGATGATAGGTTTAAGCTTGGATTGACTATTGGCGGTGTTCAGCTATTACTAGCAATGGGTAGCACGTTATTGTTGGGTAAATATGTGCCGATTGCGCTTGCCCCTGTCGCTCTATTTGATTTAGGCTGCCTTAATTATGTGGCTGCTACTAAGGAAAGAGTGCTTCAGTCAATAAAGAATGACGATAGGCTAGGCGTTGCACTCTCGGTAGGTGGTGCGGCATTATCTTGTGGTTTATTGTTTGCGGTTGGTTTTGATAAGGAGGTTGCAGATGCTATCTCCTCAGATAATACGAATAAAGTGCTTGCTAGAGTGGCAGGTGCCGCAACAAATGTCCTCGCAGGTTCAGCGATAGGTCTCTTTTCAACCCTAGTTAATTCATCTGTCAATGATAGGCGTGATAACGCAGCAAGAGAACATGGCGCTGTACAAGAACAAACAGAGCATACGCCTTTAGTCGCTCGTCCTGCTTGAAATCTAAGGCCGTCATGATGGTAATGACGGCCTGATGATTACGCAGTAATGCCACTTAGCCTGAGTAGAGCATCAATTTTGGGTTCACGCCCTCTAAATGCAATAAATGATTCCATAGGCTCACGCACACCGCCAACCTCTAAAATGTTTTCCATAAAGGATTGCCCGGTTTTTCTATCAAAGATGCCGTGTTCTTCAAATTGCTCATAAGCATCTGATGAGAGTACTTCAGCCCACTTGTAACTGTAATAACCAGCTGCATAGCCACCAGCAAAGATATGAGAAAAACTGTGTTGGAAGCGATTAAATGCAGGTGCAGGATAGACCGAGGTCTCCTTTCTGACCTCATCTAGCATAGCTTGAACCTGTTTATCTTTCTTAGGGTCAAACTCAAGGTGTAAACGGAAGTCAAAAATAGCAAATTCCAGTTGGCGTAACATTTGCATGCCTGTTTGGAAATGCTTAGCCGCCAGCATTTTTTCGTATAAATCATCTGGTAGCAGTGCACCCGTTTCATAGTGGCCTGCAATAACAGCCAAGGATTCTTTTTGCCAGCAGAAGTTTTCCATAAATTGGCTAGGGAACTCAACCGCATCCCATGCAACACCATTAATGCCTGCTACAGAGGCGTATTCTACTTTAGTGATCATGTGATGTAGACAGTGGCCAAATTCATGGAATAATGTTAAGACATCATCATGTGTTAGGAGTGCTGGCTGGTTATTAACTGGTGGCATGAAGTTGCAAGTGAGATAGGCCACCGGTAGTTGCATATCGCCATTGTCTAAGCGTCTGCGTACTCGACAGTCATCCATCCATGCACCATCACGTTTGTGTTTTCTGGCATAAAAGTCTGTGTAGAAACCGCCGCGTAATTGATTATCTTCGTCGTATAGTTCATAGAAGTGAACGTCAGGATGCCATACTTCAATGGTTTTGTTTTCTTTAATGGTGATGCCATAGAGTTGGTTAACAATGTGAAATAAGCCGGAAACTGCTTTAGGCAAAGGGAAGTAAGGTCTTAAGTCTTCTTGTGTGAACTGGAAGGTGGCCTCTTGTAATTTCTCTGAATAATAAGCCATGTCCCATGCTTGTAGTTCATCAATACCATCCAGTTTTTTTGCTAGTGTTTTGATATCAGCTAATTCTTTTTCAGCGATTGGTTTGCTGCGTTGTACCAAATCATGTAAGAAATTTAACACAGTGTCAGCAGTTTTTGCCATTTTGGTGGCCAGAGAATAATCTGCATAATTGCCAAAACCAACTAGGTTTGCAATTTCGTGCCGTGTTTTTAAGATATCTTCCATTACTGGGGTATTGTCCCAACGGCCGGCATTCGGGCCAACATCGGAAGCGCGAGTGGTATAGGCTTCGTGTAAGGTTTTGCGCAAATCACGATGGTGCAGGAATTTGATAGCAGTTGAGTAAGATGGATAGTCTAAGGTAAAGACAAATCCAGGCAGATCACGTAATTTGGCATTTTCTATTGCTAAGTCTCTGGCTTGTTGTGGTAATCCTTCTAGTTTGGCTTCATCAGTGATATGCATGATAAAGCCTTGTGTGGCGTCTAGTATATGTTCTGAGAAGGTCGTGGTGAGTTTGCTTAGTCGTTGTTGTAATTCAGCCATGTGTGCTTTTTTTTCTGTATCTAAGTGGATGCCTGCTAGCTCAAAATCTCTTAGATCATTTTCTATGATTTTTTGCTGAGCGGGGGTGAGGTTTGTAAATTCGTTGCTTTTTTTAATGGAAGCAATCGCGTGATAAAGCGCTTCATTTTGAGAGATATCAGTATAGTATTCGGTCAAGATAGGTAGCACGTCATTGTACGCCTTTCTTAATGCGTCTGTTTCCATGGTGGCATGTAAATGGCCAATGGGAGACCAGATGTGTGCCAACTTGTCGCCCATATTTTCTTGGGGTTGCATTAAGTTATTCCAGGTATATGGCTGGGGCTGTTTGAGTAAGTCAGCAATTTCTTGTTTATTTTTGCTTAATATTGATTCAATGGTGGTTTTGATTTCACCAGGGATAATATCGTTGAAGCGTGGTAATTGTGTTTGAGTAAAGTGCATAGAGATGGTCCTTTTAACATTCTTCTACTATAATTCCGCTATCATATCGGGGCGATTACTTAATGAATACATTT
>CAYZRM010000100.1:0-5507 GCA_964480845.1 uncultured Coxiellaceae bacterium
ATAGTTATGCCATTATTAAATTACTCAATCAGAAATATCACCGTGTTAAATTTGGGGTAATTGTTAATCGTGTCAAAGATAATAATGAGGGGTTATCGGTATTTAGTCGTTTTCAACAAGTAACGGAAAAATTCTTAAGTATCAATTTAAATTATTTAGGATCACTTCCTCAGGATGATTATATCAAAATCGCCTCTTCTCAGCGAGTAAGTGTGGTAGATAAATACCCAAAATCACTATCATCCGCAGCCTTTAATGAAATCTGTTATGGAATTAATCACTGGTGTGATGATACGGTAATCAGCGGCGGTATACATTTCTTTTTTGAGAGATTGGTTAAGCTCAGACAGGGTGATAAGGAGGCATTTTGCATAGCGTAGAGCTCTATGAACAAAATGCGGATCATCGATCGCTAGAGCAGTTTGTGGTGGAACATACACCACTGGTTAAAAAGATTGCTTTGCATATCAAGAAAAAACTACCTTCACATATTGATTTAGAAGATATGTTGCAGTCAGGTTTTGTTGGGTTGCTGGAAGCTAAGAATAATTTTAAGAGTAATATGGGTGCTACCTTTGAAACCTTTGCTAGCATACGTATACATGGCGCGATTATCGATTCTCTAAGAAAAAATTCATGGGGAACACGCGAAAGTAGCAAGTATTTTCGTGAAATGGGAGAAGCGATTTCTCGTATTGAGCAGCGCGAGCAAAAGCAGGCAACCATTGAGCAGGTTGCTTTAGAGTTAGGTTTAACCATGGAAGAGCATGCCAAGCTATGTGAAAGAGTGAGCATAGGTAACGTGTTAAGTTTAGATCTTATTGATAGTGACAATGAGTTCTTAGTAACAGATGATCATAACCCACAAGATATTACACAAGAGTTGCAAATCAAAGATCAGATTAAAGGTATTTTAGATACTCTCCCTGAGCGTGAAAGAATGGTCTTATCGTTGTATTACATAGAAGAATTTACATTTAGACAAATAGGCGAAACACTGGGTGTAACAGAGGCTAGGATCTGTCAATTACATAGCCAAGCTATTGCCCGTATTCAGGCAAAATTAAAGTAACTCATTAATTATTGGAGATGTTAAATGATTGCAGATGCTGAGTCGATATTAAAAGTATGTGGATTAGGTTCTTATCTGCATGTTGGTTGTGGAAATGATACATTAGTTTTTGAATTATTAAAGCGAACAGCAGATGCATATGGTTTAGACCGATCTCAAAAAGTGATAGAAGAAAACCAAATGAAAGCACCAGGGCGTTTTTTTCAAGGTGAATTAGCACAATATCCTTTTGACGCGGAAAGTTTTGATCACATTATTATTGGCGATGTATTGCTTGAATATAATACTGAACAACTTAGCATGTTAATTTCAGCTATACGATTAATGGCCAGGAAATCTATTGTACTACGATTTAGCCCGTCTGCTTATCAGCGTATGCGTGGTAATCGTATCTTATGGAATGACGTGTTTTTAAGATCAGGACTACGTAAACACGCTGGTGCGATCAATCATACAATGACACAAGGCTTTAATAGTGCTGACTTAGATAGGATCAGCTTCTATGCAAGAGTTCCAGAGCAAGCGTTGGACCATTATCCTCAAGCACTGATTCAAACACATGAACGGCCTTATGTTGATCAATTACGTAATCCAGATTCGATATCAGATAGTATTTTATCCCGCTATAGCATGCTGAAATCTAAATGCAGGCCTGGTGATGTTATTGTTGATTTAGGCTGTAAAGCTGGATATGGCGCTGCTATTATTGCAGAAAATGGACAAGCAAAGCAGGTAATAGGTATTGATAGTGATGCTGATATTATTGCTTATGCAAAGGAAAATTACACATTACCTCATCTCAGCTTTCAAGTAGCAGAATTAGCTAACTTAACAATGTTTTCTGATCATAGTGTGGATACCATATTTGCAATGGATGTGTTAGATCAAGTAGATGATCTATCTGTTCTGCTAGCCGAAATTAAACGCGTACTCAAACCAGATGGACGTTTCCTAGGTAATTTCCCTTGTGTATGGAAAGATGGTAGTGGGCTCACATTAAGAACAAAGACAAAAGCTTATCAGTGGCGTGATATTAAGCAATTATTATCATTATTTGATTTCATTATTGAAGAACGATTTGCTGAATCTGCTGCATCAAATTATCAGCGTATGCCTGTTAATGCTGCAGATCACTTGCAACCAGATTGGTGGATATTTTCAAGTTTCATCGATCCTAGAAAAGTAGATAATATTCCCTATGCTAATCCTTATCAATTAGCATCCATGCCTAAACATATTGATTTTGCTGAGTACTATGATAATCCTTGGCTATACCGGGTGATGGTGCAGTTAGGGCAGCGAATAACAGATAAAGATATATTGGCAGCATTTTGCATTGATGTTGCTAACTCAGCAAGAAAAGGTTCAGCGGATCAAGGTGCAGCATTGTGTGTGATTGCGTATCAAATGCTAGAATCTGGCGATGTTACGGTGACATCTTTGATGCATTTAATTGAGATTATTAATCAGTTTGATGAAGCGATTGATAAAAATAATCCGCATGCATATCGTTGGTCGATATCATTACATTATGTTGGTGCGAGGTTATTATTAACTGTTGGTAGTAGAGAAGAGGCGTTACAAGCATTTAAAGCTTGTGCTGACATGGACGTTTTAAATGTAACGCCATTATTAGCAACAAAAACAATTTCTGCTCATATGTATATAGGTTTATTACTCTCTGGTCATGATATTGAGCAATCAAAAGAACACTTTAAATTAGCTATTAAAGAGGCGCATAGGGTATTACAGAATGATTGGAAAGATATTTTGGGTGACTTAGATCAGCCTTTATCATTTGGCTTACCTGA
The DNA here is from genome assembly GCA_964480845.1 of uncultured Coxiellaceae bacterium. Taxonomy (GTDB): domain Bacteria; phylum Pseudomonadota; class Gammaproteobacteria; order DSM-16500; family DSM-16500; genus Aquicella. Next base: position 2,884 of record CAYZRM010000100.1, read on the forward strand.
AACAGCGGAGCTAGTTGAAATAGCTGGACAATGTGCTGCTGCGCTTCATGCATTAAATTCAAATGCTGAGTTGCCTGGTGTGCTATGGGAGAAGGTGAATATTAAACGATTTGGATTGGTTGAATGGAATCATAGCTTAGAGCGTGAAAATAAAATATTGCTTAATCACGCTGTAAATGCTTAAGGGAGGCTAGTATGGATCAAGTGTTAAATAGACTGATTGATAAGATTGGTCAAGCTAATATGGACTCTCAGCCATCTGACAATTTTTATATGGAAGAAATATTTGACAAAGATACGTATTCAAATATTTTGAAATATTTACCTCAAGATAATAGCTATGACTATATTGATCATCCTGATGCTAAGTTGGCTGATGGAAAAGTAACGCGTATGTTGCTTGATTTAACTGATGAAACCTTAAAAAGGTTAGATCCAGAAGGTCAGGCATTCTGGCAAAAAATGAAAGAGATTTTTGTTTCTCAAGAGTTGTTATCAGCCGTATTAAATAAATTTAAAAATGAAATTGACAAGCGGTTTGGGAGTGAATGGCCAGAAATGGTGTTGGTTCCTATATTTTATAGAGACTTGCCTGGCTATCGAATTGGTGTTCATACCGATGCGCCTTATAAAATTGCCACCATGCAATTTTATTTTCCAGTGGATGAATCTCAGACGCATTTAGGTACTTCATTCCATACTAGGGAAGGCCAGTTTTTTCACTTATTGAAAACAAATCAATTTAAACCTAATTCGGGCTATGCCTTTGTCAGAACAGATTGCAGTTGGCATAGTGTGAAGCAGTTAGGGCCTAATGAACAGAAACGTAATACCCTTGCATTGACGGTTTATGTCAAGGGTGAGGAGTATCGTTCGGGTAGTACTTACTAGCTGTCAACCAGTAGCGAGCTAGGAAGTGATTGGGCTGCTACTGGTATGAGGGTGCATGATTTTGGTTGATAAATTAATTTCAAAAATCCTTTATATTATCGGTGTGCTTTAGCATTCCTTGATTCTTATCACATCTGAATGTTTCACATGCCACTATAAGGAGTAGTTATATTTCTGTTTCTATCCCCAAATACCATCATGTATAGTAGTGAAAAATGTTAGCTTGCTTTCAATGCTTTTGTTGTCTTCATGGAGTTTTTTAAAAGATATTATGATTTGTTCTCTTTGTAGGCTGAAGTGATTTTTATCTTCGCAGTGTAACCCTACATAGATTTTATTTTTACAGTTTGAGTTAACCAAGATTTTCCAAATATGTTCATCATTATTTATCTGACCATTGGCATCAATAATTGAGCATCCATAAATGATGATATTATTTTTACTGGTTTTTAAGTTAGACAGCATATTATACAGATAATCATTAGCATTGATTTTATCTTTCTTCTCTTCAGTTTTACCTTCAAAGACCATCAGGCTTTGATATTTATTACCATATTTTTCTTTTAATTCTTTAGAGGAGTTGATAAGACCACTTTGGTTGTTATTGGTGATTTTGAAGGTTTCTCCTTTTTCATTTACAATTAAATGCATCGCGCCATGTAAATAATGGATATTACAAGTGATAGAGCTTAAATATTTTAATAAGCCAATTGATTCTTGGCTCGATATGCAAAATCCATCATTAAATTTGTTACCATGCCGTTTGTTGAGTTGTAGTATCAACCAATAGGGAATAAAGTCGTAATTGATTGTGTAAATGCCTGAAAATTTATTTAGATAGTTGATGCAAGTGTCCATTTTTTCTTGTTGATGGCTGTATGTTTTAGGGTGAATTTGCCTGATCGCATCAAATGATAAGCTGGTTATTGAGGTGCATAGCTTATCTAATTCTTTTTCATCATATGATATTTCATTTGATAAGATTCGTGTTCGAATAATAAATGGCGCAAGGCGTTTCAGCATTTTTAAATTAGACAGTAAAGATTCTGGATGCTTAAATTCTTCATCATGAAAGAGCTGGGTATATTTATTGTATAATTTTCTATCTATATTGGTTCGTATATAGTCCATTATAGAATCTTGAATAAAGTTGCTATCAAAGCCAATACTGAAACCATTACCTACCAACAAATCAGCATCTTTCATGGCGCTTGACGTCATTATTTCATTAAAAGTTTTCACAAATAAAAGCCTTATTAAATTCCTGCACGGCCTGTGTGCAAGGCAAAAAATGTCATACTTCTATGTGCTTGTTATTATAGGAATAGCTAGAAGGGTGTTTTTAGGTCATAACTATTATTATCGATCAATAATAATACTGAATCATAAGGCTGATTTGTTTGTGATGCAAGGTGATTTTTCTGAGGGGCTTAATAAAGAATGGCGGTTAAAATATATTCTAAATAAAGGTTGTATTTTGTTATGTAGCCACTTGCAATTTTAGGCAAGTGGCTTAATTTAGTAAATTTATTTATGTGGTCGAGGATTGTTAGATGATGATGTGCCTTTTTTGTCTGGAGTAGAGAATAGTTTTGTATTTGATTGCACCTTTAATATTGTTTGTAACTGTTTCTCTATTTTGATATAAGTTGTGCTTACTTCTTTGAAGAAAGAATTTAATGATCTTCACCCGCACCAATAGACACAGAAATTTGATAAACTACAAATCAAAT
>CAYZRM010000101.1:0-5448 GCA_964480845.1 uncultured Coxiellaceae bacterium
AAGGCTGGTTGTTTGATAGGCAACCCCACAAATTATTAACTATACAGAGTATGGTGACTAATCCTGAAATTGGGCATTTATCAGCAGAACGTAAGCGAAATGTTGACGATAAAGTATTTAATCTGATTGATCATTTACCAGAAGACAGCATATTTGTGCTGAATATCGTGATACAGGCACCCAGTGAAGCTGAATTACATCTGAAAACCATCCTTCATTCAGCGGTGGGATCGCATGCTAAAGCCGTCAAAGTCCAACAAGAAGTCGCTTTTGCTGAGAAATCATTGGCAAATGGGGATTATTTATTCCCTGTGGTCATGGGCATTTACATCAAGGGAAAAAGCATTGATGAATTGCATGAAAAAGAAGCGCAGGCAGAAGTCCTGTTAAATAATAATGGATTTAAGCTCATTACAGATGATGAGTTATTTCCTATTGATGCCTATTTGCGGTATCTGCCAATGAATTATGATTACCTATTCGATAAAAAAAATGCGCATCGTTCACGTTACCTATTATTGAGTGATATTGCTAAATTATTACCGTTTTATGGGCGTAGTCGTGGTACAGGACATCCTGGGGCCATTTTCTTTAATCGTGGTGGTGAGCCATGGACTTATGATGCAATGGTTGATAAGTCAAAGAATGCGCACATGCTATTGCTGGGCGAGACTGGTACTGGTAAATCAAATTTACTTAATTTTCTCATTGCGTTGGATCTGGCGCTATATCAGTCAAAATTCTTCATTATTGAGGCGGGCGGTTCTTTTGAACTGCTAGGGGATTATTGCCAATCACTGGGATTGAGCGTCAATAAAATTAATATCGATCTTAATCATCCTGTTTCTCTCAACCCATTCGCTGATGGTTTGCGTGTCATTGATCAGTTAGAAGCATTCGGAACAGATAAAAGAGAGGAATATTTAGCAGAGTCTTGTGATCGACTACTGGAAGAGCAATCAAAAAATGATAAACAAGGCTCATCAGAAGAAGACGTATCAAGGGATATTTTAGGTGACATGGTATTAGCTGCTTTGATCATGATCACGGGTGGCGAGAAAAAGGAAGAAGAAGCTATTAGGCGCAGTGATCGCATGCTAATCATGGATGCTATCATTGATGCAGCCTATTTTGTTAAAGAGCAAAAAAAGGAACAAATGATTGCTAGTGATATTGTTAATGCATTTGATCGTATTGCATCTAGCTTAGATACTAGAGAAGTAAATAAAATTAAACGTGTCAGAGAAATGCAGGACGCCATGCGTTATTTCACAAAAGATCCTGTCTCAAGTCGATTTTTTAATACATACGGCAACCCGTGGGCATCTGCTGATCTCACGATTATTAACTTTGGTTTATTTGCCAATGAAGGCTATGAGGCGCACCGTTCTATTGCTTTCGCTGGTGTAATGAATCGTATTTTATCATTAGCAGAAGCTAATCAGCGCAGTGATCGAGCTATTAAAGTGGTTGCTGATGAAAATCATCTTTTTACGTCCATTTCTCTCTTAGCGGATATTGAGACACGTATTACTAAGATGGGCCGTAAATTGGGATTATGGTTGTGGTTAGCCACACAGAACATGAAAGACTTTGCTGATGGCGCAAGGCGTATGTTATCCCAAATTGAGACATGGATGTGTCTTGCTTTACCACCAGATGAAATAGAACAGATCGAACGATTTAAAACCTTATCTGATGAAGAGCGGATGCTATTTCTATCTGCCCGAAAAGAAAAAGGGAAATACACAGAAGGCGTACTATTAAGCCCAAAAATAAAAGGGTTATTTCGTAATGTCCCACCTCGTTTGTATTTAGCGATGGTTGCAACTGATCAAGATGAGAAAAACCATCGCGCTAATATTATGAAAGAATATCAATGCTCAGAAGTTGAAGCAGTCAAAATCATTGCACGTCAAATGATGAAAAATAGTCATTCGGAGCATCTTGATGATTAGATTAATTACATTCTTTATTTTATTAGTAATCAGTGTTTATTCACATGCTAGTAATATCAACTCAATTGATATTACTAAAGCAACACTTGATGCGGGTTTAAAAATACACAGCAGCTGTTTGCGGTACAAAATGCCAACCCGATTTTGTATATGGCTTTCGCCAGTAGGTGGTAGAAAATTAACACCGATGCTAGACCATTATTTACCTGATTTGGTCGTCGTTGTGTATCGTAATCCAGATGAAAACCCATGGGTAGAAGCCAGACTGTTATTAGATAAAGCTAGCGCGGGTGTTCAACAGACATTTTTGCATAATGTTGGCAGTGGCAATCATAGTTTTTTAGATAATCATGAACAAAGCGTTATCTTTAAAGAAGCAGATGTGATTGGGAATCCCGCACTTGCTATCTTTTCTGATCGAGTTGGCATGTTACTGCTTAATAGTACGGCCATGCCTATGAACCCTTATTTTCAATCAATGTTAGATAGTGCTTTATGGCGTGGAACCATGCCAGCTTCTGCTTATGAAGAACTAAGTTCAGTTGTTTTAAGTCAAACACACTATATTGGTAAAGGGATGCTGGCCAACTGGGGAAGTATTTATCCTCATGAGGGAAGCGTTATAGGTATTGATGATGCTAAAGCATCAATGGTGATTGCTCAGCGAGCAGCTGATTTACTGACTAATAACCAAGTCTTTGGCCATGTTCGCCAAGCGTTAGGTCTTATTTGCGGTCAACACTGTCATTCAGAATCCATCAAAGAAAATAGTAAAGATACACTTTTTCAGCCCATTTACCCTTACCAAAGCAATGAATGTAGTGAGCTTGGCAGTGATGAATCTTACAGTGAAAAAATGCTAAATGAAAAAGATGCCTATGCTTGGATTGTTTGGAGACATTACCAAGGTTGTGCCGATGGCGATGGTGTATATATTGGAGTAACCCCTTAATGAGAAAATTGAGTTTAATCGTTACGATGACAGTTTTAAGTTCATCTATATTTGCCTCTAATATTATTCCTATCGGAAGCGATAATAATAATCTTTATTACACGATTGGCGGTGGTAGTGATTTTGCATTGCCCCCTGTTTCTGAATCAATTCGCATTACGCTGGATACAGAAACAAATTTAGGATTTGGCAATATTTGTACGGCATTTAATCCAGCTATTTCTATCAGAAACTCAATGAATAACATCAAAGATAGTGCTGATAATCTTAGTAAGGATGTATTTAATAATTTAACAGCCAGTGTGATGCAATTGCCGGCGTATGCTTTAGCAAGAATCAATCCATCGGCTTATGCTTTAGTGAAAGATCATCTTCTTTCTGCTCATAAAGAAATGGAATTATCCACTTCTTCATGTCAAACCGTACATGATCGCATTTCTAAAGGTGAAAATCCGTATCAAGATTGGGGGACTATTTCTATCAATGATCAGTGGAAAAAGAAATTATCACTTACATATAGTGATCAAGAAGATATTAACCATGCTAAAAAAGAGATAGATAAACATGCTGGTGATGATGGTGTGGCTTGGGTAGCGGGCAATAGACAAGATGGCTCCACTCGATCTGGCGGTAAAAGCCAGCCACCTGTTCGTGTAGTGGCTGATACGGTCAAAGCAGGTTACAACACTATGCTAAACAGAAGCGTACAAAGTGACTCAGATGCGCCTAAATCTGGTGCTAGCGCTGAACTTGCCCGTCAATTTTCTAATCCTGCTGCTGCGGTGAGCTGGATTACCAATGTAGTTGGCGATCAAATGATAACCACCTGTAATGATGCCTCTTGTAAAAGTAAACAAGGCAGTGTGGTTGGTCATGGATTATTACCGTGGATAACTACTTGTCAAATAAATGAAGGCTGTGTTGATCACATACGTGATCACTTAGCTGATTTAATAAAAGGCCATGAAAGCATTACAAAAGATAACTTAGATCGAGTTTCTGCTGATGGGATTGCGATGAGTCCTGATGTGATTACTGCAATTCGTAACATGGATACAACACAACAAAAAATTATCATTAATAAATTAGCGCAAGAAATAGCCGTACAGCGAGTCATTGATAAGGCGTTAGTCGCAAGAAATATTTTAACCATCGGCGCTCAAGTGCCAGTCATTGCCGCCAATCGACCTGCTCAATTGGCAATTGCAAGGGCAATCACTCATTTGGATAACGATATCCGATCAGTCGCATTTGAGAAGCAAATGAGAAAAGAGATGGTGTCTGACACCTTATTACAAGTCCTCAACTTTTCATCACAACAACGCGCAAATGCCATGAGTATTTCGCCTGTTACTTCGAATAAGTCAATGATGGAACAGAGTGCAATTAAAGAGGAATTAAAATGAGTATAGGTGTTCAATCCTACCCTGAGCTATATACCATGCTAATAGGCTGGGACTTATATGGGAAAATGTGGGAGCTATTAACCCAGACAGGAATAGCCTATTTACCATTTATCGGTATGATTTTAAGGAGTATCGCGCAATCTTACATCACGAGTGGTGTGCAGGGTGCAGCCCAAAGCTTACGTGACATGGAAGTCAAAATTATTTCAACCTTGTTCATTATTATGTTAGGTGTTTCTCCCTTCATTCCACTGAGTACACACACGATTAGTTTTTCTCCCATTTGTGGGAAAGATAATGATACCTACCATCCTGGGTCAACAGGGACAACTTACGATAAAGCGTTTATGTTACCCAGCAATGAGGTTCGTGTACCCATTTGGTGGTACGGTGTAATGGCTGTTTCCAGTGGTATGACTAATGCAGCTAGTCATCATTTAGGTTGTTTGCCTAATCTTAGAAAAATGGTGACAACCGTGAACATGACAGGTATTAGTGATCCAGCGGTTAAAGAAGAGTTACTTGATTTTCAAAACATGTGCTATTCCCCAGCAAAAACACAATGGTTAAGTGAAAACAAATCTGATGCCGATAATGCTTCAAATTTAGAAAAGGTAAAGCGCAGTATTAAAAAATATGGTGAGGAAGATACAGAGTGGCTTGGATCTCATGCGTTTAGTGATACTTATTATCGTAGCTTAAAATCCTCACGGCCAGTGATAGGGTTTCATTATCAATCTACGCAAGACCTTAATGCTGAATCAAATAAGACTAATCCACCTGAATATGGATCGCCCAGTTGCTATGAATGGTGGAATGATGCCACGCATGGCTTGAAAAAAGGGGTATACGATGCATTACCCAGTGGCTTCAAGTATGAATTTCGAGATGTATTAAAAAGTGAGAAGCATCAAGATAGTGCCATCCGTCGAATTATTATGCATACACCTAGCTATGAAAATGCAAATAATACGGTAAGCAATCTTGGCTTAGCCCATGCGGCAACTGCATTAGGTATTCTTTATCATCAAATGACAGAGTACCCGAAAATATATGCGGCTGCTCAATCAGCTCCTATCATACAGTCTTTGTTGTTATTAATGATTTATGTATTTCTTCCATTTGGCCTAGT
>CAYZRM010000102.1:0-5312 GCA_964480845.1 uncultured Coxiellaceae bacterium
CTCATTTGATTTGTAGTTTATCAAATTTCTGTGTCTATTGGTGCGGGTGAAGATCCCCATTTCTTATGGGGAGGTTTTTTTTAGTGAAAACCCTTTAATTTTTTTAGGAGATGGTTATATGGGGGCTTTAGATCTTGAAGGTAAGCAAGACTGGATCGGTGTTTCAATTGATAAGAGTATTGAAATAAAATTTGCAGGATTTTTCGAAAAAGATCGTTTTATTATGAAAATAAAAAATCAAAACGATGAAAAGATGGTATATTTAAATCCAAACATTGTTAGATATTCTGTTCCAATGAAATGTGGTCATAGTGAATTATTGTATACAGTTAATTGGCTAGATAGATGTTCATTACTTGATGCAAGTAGTGGGGAAATATTGCCTAATATTGATTTTATAGATAATTTTAAAAAAGCCCTTCCATTGTGCCTTGAGAATCAAAGAAAATATAAGAATACGTTAAATTATATAAACTATATTAACTCAATTATGCCCGTTGATGAGTTGGGTTTTGTTCACCATGATCTGAAAGAAGATGTGTATACCTAAACGATGGGTGGAGGCGAATTTTTTTTAAAAGTCGTTGTTTTTTTATATTAACTTATTCTAGCACAAGGTATCAAAAGCTAATCATTGACAGGGTGCTTGGTATTTGATATTTTGCAGCTAGGTAGAAACTGACCTGTCCGTCTGCTGGCGATAGCCTTGGCGAATAGTTTCAATTAGCCACTCTAATAATCGTTAAATTCCAATTAGTTTGAGCTCCATAATGCAGGCAATGGCATAGCTTATTACTTATGAGGAAATTTTTAATGATTACACTTACAGCGTTTAAATTACAAGCTAGCATTCTAAAAAATTATTTAAATCAGAATAATGCTTCAATTACGCATTCATCATGTTTGCACGCAGTTGCGAAAATGTATGGATTTAAAGATTGGAATACAGCAGCAGCTTATTTAAAAGACCAGAGTGACATTGATAATAAAACGACTGGAAATAAATCTGAGCTATCAAGTATGTTGAGCGCAAAGGTTATGGAAGGAGCTTTATATCAGCTAATTAAGTTGTGTAATGTCAATGATGTTTCAAAGGGATTAACAGTCATAAGAGCCACCTCGGATGAGAGTAATGATAATCCTATTGCATTTAAACTTAAATGCTCAGGAAGTGTTCATGAAGAGATGATTTCTTGTGGAAATTTCACCTCGATTAAAGATAAAGATGAGGCTGCATTTCTGTCTGGTCACTATCTTGCTTTTTTAATTCATAATGTCTTAACGGCTAAGTTATTTACAAAGACCTTTGATGATACTAATAATAATTCTGATCTTAAATACGAATTTAAAGATAGCTACACAGTTCAGCAAAATAAGCTTAAGGAAAAATTTAGGGGCATGCGAGTCAAAATCACATTTGAATGCCATAACGCGGAAGAAAAGCCTACCTTATTAAAAGTAAAAAATATAATTGATTCGACGCCTTCGATGAATGATGATGTTTTTCTAGAAATAGAAAATACACTTTCTCATTATTACTTTCTTATTGATGGCTTTGAAGATGAAATAAGAATATATAAGCAAGCGCATCCTGAATTTGCCGACGATAGATCCGACTGGGTTGCAACAATTGAACCTGTAGCTAAATAAAAAGCTATAATATTGTCATGTTACATATGAAAATGTAAACAAATTTCAGGATAATAATCATGTATATAAAAGAAGATGAAATAATATTTTCTCCATCAGATTTAAGTTTGTACTCGGAGAGTATTTTTGCTTCGTGGATGGAGCATTTGCGTGTAATAGAGCCAGAAAATAAAATTTTGCCTGATGAAGATGATGATTTGAATATCATTCTGCAAAAAAAAGGTCTGGCACATGAAGATGCTATTCTTGCTGAAATGCGGAATGTAGGTAAAAGTGTTAAAGTAATTGAGCGGGGAGATCAGGCTGCTGAGCGGACCTTTGAAGCTATGACCAGTGGATTTGATGTTATCTACCAAGGATTTCTATCTAAAGACTGTTTTGGTGGGTACTCTGATTTTTTGGTAAAAGTACCAGGCCCAAGCCAATTGGGTGACTATCATTATGAGGTTTGGGATACGAAGTTATCGAAAAGCTTGAAGCCAAAATATATTATTCAACTATGTTGTTACGCAGATATGTTGCACCAAACGCAGGGCTGTTTTGCCGAGAATATCGTAGTTATTCTGGGAAATGGTAGAAAAGAGTATTTTAAATTAACGGAGTATTTCTACTATTATCTTCAGCTAAAAAGTAGATTTCTTCAGCTGCATCATAATTTCGATCCTGCTCTAATACCGGATCCTATGGAATCAAGCTCATGGGGTCGATGGGTGTCTTTCAAAGATTCACTAACCGAAAAGTCAGATCATCTATCTCAAGTCGCTACTATAACAAAATCTCAGATCAAGAAGTTGAAGTCAGCTGGTATCGATAGCATGCAAAAGCTTGCTACTATGGTTGACTCTAAAGTGAAGGGAATAGCTGATGATGTGTTGATGCGATTGATTAATCAAGCTAGTTTGCAAAAGAAAAGCATTGGGAGTGATGTACCATTATTTCAGATGTTGGGCCATATGCAAGATGAAAAGAAAGGTCTAGCATTACTGCCTTCGATGACACCTTATGATGTTTATTTTGATATTGAAGGAGCACCGCTGTACGAGAATGGTCTGGAATATTTATGGGGGGCAACCTATTTTGATGGAGTTGGGCTGCAACAGTATAAAGAGTATTGGGCTCATGACCATATTGAAGAAAAAATCGCCTTCAAGTGTTTTATTGAATGGGTATATCAAATATGGCTCGATCACCCTGGTATGCATATATATCACTATGGACATTATGAAATAGATGTTTGTAGACGACTGATGATGCGATATGGAGTTTGTGAGTATGAAGTTGATCAGTTGCTAAGAAACGATGTTTTTGTTGATTTATATAAAATTGTGAAGAGTTCCATGTTAATTGGTGAGCCAAAATACTCTATTAAAAATGTCGAACATCTTTATCGCCAGAAACGAGATACAGCAGTTGGTACTGGAATGGATTCAGTGGTTGTTTATGAGTTGTGGCGTGAAAATCGTGATGGAGATACATGGCAAAGTTCAAAATCATTGAGTAACATTCGTGATTACAATATTGATGACTGTAATTCAACCCGAGAGCTCGCTGTCTGGCTATCTGAAAGGCAAAATAGCTTGGGTATTAAATATATCGGCAAGACAGGTACATCTGAGCCGGATCTCAAGGAAGATATATCGCAAAGAATTAAGTTGAGAGATCTTTTGTTAGACAAAGCTCAGAAATTGTCTGTTGCAGGGGATCAAAGAGGATCGAGGTTTATTAAGAATCTTGCATGGTTTTTAGAATTTCACCGCCGGGAAAGTAAACCTGTATTCTGGAGGCTATTTGATCGCCTAGGCCAATCTAGAGAAGAACTTTTTGATGATTTCGATTGCTTGGCTAATTGTACAAGAACGAGTAAGCCGCCGTTTAAGCCAACGCCAAAAGCTAAAAATCTTGCATACGAATATAAGTTTAATGCCAATCAAGAATTTAAAGCTTCTGCTAAAAAATATTATGTACTTGAAGCTGAGGATAATGGAAAAAGGACAAGTTTAGAAGTTGTGCATGATGCGAGTGATTTGACTGCTGGTATCATCGCTTTGCAATCAAAAGAAGATCCTGGGGTGTATATAAATCTAATCCCAGATGAGTTTGTAAATCCAGTGCCAATACCAGGTGCCATCACTAGGCAGGTCGAGGCATTTTATGCTGGTAGGCTGACAGATGGTGCAATCATTCATTTCTTAAATAAGTCGGACCCACAGATAAAAGGACACATTGCAGGCAATCCCATTATATCTAGCGATGATCCTAAGATTCGATTAAATCAAATAATAAAAGCGGTATCAAATTTGGATAATAGTTATTTGGCAATACAGGGTCCACCTGGTGCAGGTAAAACCTATACTGCAAAACATATCATTGCGGATCTAGTAAAAAATGGAAAGAAAATTGCTATTTCATCGAACGGTCATAAGGCGATTAACAATCTACTTAAGGGTGTTGTGAGTCAGTGTAAATCTGATGGTATAAGCGGCTATTTTGCCTGTAACAAGGATACTGATAGAGAGATCGCTCAGCTGGGGATAGACGTTATTGACAACAACCAAATATGCACGCGAATTCGACCAGGCTGTGTAATTGGTACAACAGCATGGGGTTTCTCAAGAGAAGATTTGGCGGACAAATTTGATTACTTATTTATTGATGAGGCGGGTCAAGTCAGCGTGGCAAATTTAGTTGCTATGAGTCAGTCTACTCGAAATATTGTCCTGATTGGCGATCAAATGCAACTTGGCCAGCCATCCCAAGGTGTGCATCCTGAAGATAGTGGCTTGTCTGTGCTTGATTATTTATTACATGATCATCCAACTATTCCAAGTCATATGGGTGTTTTTCTTGGAACAACATACCGAATGCATTCCTCAGTTAATAAATTTATCAGCGAGGCTATATACGAAGGTAAGCTTGTCGCGGAGGTTGATAATGATAAGCAAAGTATTGCTGTACCAGATGGATATAATGGTGTTGTAAATCAGTCAGCGGGAATTATTTATGTTCCTGTAGAGCATGAGGGTAATACGCAAGCAAGTGATGAGGAAGTGGATCAGATTGTAGTAATTGCAAAAGATTTATTAGGTAGAGAATTTACTGCCAAAACGGGTGAATCACGAAATATAAGCTGGAATGACATATTATTCGTAGCGCCATATAATTTTCAGGTAAACAAGCTTAGACAAGCCTTGGGAAAAGAAGCCCGTGTTGGAAGCGTTGATAAATTTCAAGGTCAAGAAGCACCAGTAGTTGTATTGAGTATGTGTGCTAGTGATCCTAATGAATCACCTCGCGGACTTAATTTCCTGTTTGATCAAAATCGCTTGAATGTGGCTATATCGAGGGCTCAGTGCATGGCAATAGTGGTTGCTAATCCTGGACTCGCAGATACTTCGGTCAGTAAGGTTGAGCAGATGGCTAAATTGAATGTTTATTATCGCTTAGTGAATCACAAGTAATTAACAAATTAGTACAGCCGAAAGATTAGGTGTGAAAAAAGGCATAGAGCAAGAAAAAATGATCATCGCAGAACGTTTGCTATCTGAAAATGCTGATCTAACCTTTATTGCTAAAATCACTGAGTTGCCTTTAGCAGCTAAACCCAAAGTGATCTTAACCCGCTTTCATAGACACGCCTATGCGACAGCTTTACATTGATTCTC
>CAYZRM010000103.1:0-5212 GCA_964480845.1 uncultured Coxiellaceae bacterium
CGGCTTGGCCGCGGGATCCAGAAAATTCTGCCACCTCGTCTCGGCCTATTTCTTTTCTGTGATGGCTGCATCTCCTGGATGGCGCGATCAAGTCGCGCCACGACGAGGTAGAAGAAAAATCTGCAACAACGCCAGTTTGACACCGCGGGGATGATAATTTTTGGATCAAGAATACACAGGGAACTGGCGGCACAATGCTAATACATCCTGCCTGATACGCTCTATCTTCTCTTCATTTTCCACATCATCTAGCACGTCACATAGCCAATTTGCCACCCACTCAGACTCCTGCTCTTTAAATCCTCGTGTTGTGATCGCAGGCGTTCCTATCCTAATCCCACTGGTTACAAATGGTGACTGTGGGTCATTAGGCACAGAATTCTTATTAGTCGTTATAAATGCTCGGCCAAGTGCTGCTTCTGCATCCTTACCCGTTACCCCCTTATTAATTAAGTCAATCAACATTAAGTGGTCATCTGTGCCACCACTCACAATGTTGTAACCACGCTTAATTAATGTATTTGCCATCACTTTTGCATTCTTCAGAATCTGCTCTTGATAAGCTCTAAATCCAGGCTGCAATGCCTCCCCGAATGCTATTGCTTTTGCCGCAATAACATGCATCAATGGACCACCTTGATTGCCAGGAAAAACAGCTGAATTTAGCTTCTTCTCTAATTCTGGATTAGCCTTGGCCATGATCATCCCCCCACGTGGGCCACGCAAGGTTTTATGGGTAGTGGTTGTTGTAACGTCTGCGATTTGTACAGGTGATGGATACATACCCGTTGCGACCAGGCCGGCAATATGTGCAATGTCAGCCATTAAGTAAGCACCTACGCCATCAGCTATCTCACGGAACCGTTGCCAATCAACAATTCGGGAATACGCAGAAAAGCCTGTCACAATAAGTGCTGGCTTATGCTCTTGGGCTAAACGAAACGCCGCATCATAGTCAATCTCACCCGTCTTCTCGCTCAATCCGTAAGACGAGAATTGATATAACTTGCCAGAGAAATTTACTGGGGAACCGTGCGTCAAATGACCGCCATGAGCCAAACTCATACCCAGCACCTTATCACCAGGCTTAATCATCGCGGCATACGCAGCTGAATTGGCCTGGGAACCAGAGTGTGGCTGCACATTCACGTAATCCGCTCCAAATAGTTGCTTGGCTCGCTCTATCGCCAAATTTTCAACGATATCAACATATTCACAACCACCGTAATAGCGCTTACCGGGATAACCCTCTGCATATTTATTCGTTAGAACCGACCCTTGCGCAGCAAGCACCGCTGAACTCACGTAGTTCTCTGAAGCAATCAATTCAATATGATCCTCTTGGCGTTGTTTTTCTTCAGCTACAGCCTGCCATACTGCTGGATCAAGTGCTTGAACATCTTTATTTGAAAACATAACGGTCTCCTGTGCGATATTTGCCCAGATCGACACCGGGCTTACTTTGACCTATTATAGCTACTCATAATAATTAAGAAAGAAGTGATACCATGACCCGAGCGTATAACTATCGTATTTTGGGACTGTTTTTGTTCATTATATTTAGCTGGGGACTATCATGGCCGGTTACCAAAATTGGCTTAAATTACCTATCCCCCGTTTGGTATACTGTTTATAGATTACTCGTTGGAACGGCAACAATGATGTTATTTGTTGCTTATATAAAAAAACTATCGTTTCCTCAAAAACAAGATTGGCCGATTATACTTGTGATAGGGCTCCTTGATATTAGCCTTTATATCTTGCTGGCTAATATTGGCCTCTCTTATCTACCACCAGGGCACTCTTCGCTGCTGGCCTATACCACACCACTTTGGGTGATGCCAATTGCGATCTTATTCTTTAAAGAATCTGGCGGTCTATTACGCTGGCTGGGATTTGGCCTAGGCACTAGTGGCTTGGTGATACTGATGAGCCCGTGGGAATTAGATTGGTCCAATCATAACGTTTTATTTGGCAGCTCAATGTTACTACTCGCATCACTATGCTGGGCCATCTCTATGCTGTGCGTACGCTATATGCGCTGGACCAAACCACCACTAGAGCTCATCCCTTGGCAATTGCTAGTTGGCACACTGCCTATTTTGCTTTTTGCTCTCGTCAAAGAACCGATTATAGCCTTACCTACATGGAATAACACCCTTGTACTTTCTCTCATCTATAGTGGCGCCATCGTCACTGGGATATCCTATTGGAGTGGCGTCGTCATTAACAAGGCACTGCCTACTACAGTACTATCGCTCGGATTTTTACTGGTGCCCGTATGCAGCTTAGCTATCTCTGCTAGCTTCATGCATGAAATCATCCAAACACCCACTATGATTGCTATGGGATTAATTTTAACAGGGCTAGTATGTGTTGCTGCTAATCAACATAATTAATTAGCTACCACATAGATAAACAAGGAGGTTTACCGCTATGCTTATTAGAACAATGCTAGATTGGCTACGACCAATGAGGGTATCTAACGATATTCAAGACATTTTGCATCACGAATATCCTGCATTTCAAAACAAAATCAAACACCTTCCTACCGAAAAAAGAATAGAAGCACAAGTACAATATTTTATACAACTTCATTTACGACTAAAATCCCACATTAACACACTGCATAAACAACTTGAGGCACTAGGCACCAAACAGATAATGGAAGAATTCCCGCATTGTGAAGACGAAATTTTGCACCAACTACTATATGTCACTATCAATTTATGTAGCACGGGCGAAAACAAAGATTATTATCTCAATCTATCAACACTGATTGAATTAATCCCCAAATCGCCGGAGTGCACCTTTGAGCATCCGCTACGAGCACAATTAGTTGATATTACACTCGACACTGAAAAAACGCTTAGACTACATCATTTTTATCAAACACTAATCACCAACCATGCCGCACAAAGTATTATCTTAACCTCTGATCAACAAAAAAGCTTATTAAAAACAAACCTGCTCATCTTCGATTTAAATGAGCAAATTTTAAAAGTCGATAAAAAATTACAGTCCTTATATGCATCCAAGGAAGAGCTAACTGCAGCAGAAGATATACCGGGCATTACATCTGAAAAACTAGGGAAAATAGATAAAGAAATAAAGTGCATTGAAGAACAACACCCTGCACTAATAAGTAATCTACAAACATTGCATGATCAACGCGATGATATTTTAAATGCACCTAGTTATGCTATTTTGTTTAATCATGAACAAGCCCTCTTAAACCAAAGCCAGCTTGCGCCTACTACTCATAACCTCCTTAGCATGTCGAGTACTCATCAAATGCTAGATGGCCACAGCGCCAGCTCTCTACTAATATCAACCAGCCCAGCTAAAAACAGATTATCCAGCTTTTTTGGCTCATCTACCAGCGCATCAACTTACCCACAAGGAACACCCGCACCATATCAATTACGTTAAACAGTCCAGGCATGTGCTTTTATAGCACATGCCGACACTGATACTAAGCATGATAGTGATAACCATCCTCAATAATAGGATTAAAAACAAGCGACAAATGCTGAGAAGAGATACCCGTCCAAATATACGCTGTTTTCAAAAACATAGTTGAATTGCTTTTCTTTCTGTATGTTTGTGTGAGATAAAGACCTATTATATCCACCCTAGGCTTGATTAAAATACCCGATGCGGGCTTTTCCATCTCAATGGCATCATCCTCCAAGATCAATCCCGCATCATAAAACAACGCACTTAAATCAAGCGCCTTAATATTCGTCTCAACATATTGGAAACACTGCACCGACTTACCTAAATAATTGCTAAGCAATGCTGATTTACTACTTGATGCAGGCGTAGATACGATAAACTGAGCACCTAATGATGGCCGATCATCAACACGCAAAATGTATTGCCGCGGATAGTAATGCAATGGTTGAACATGTTGATAATAGCCACTTTCAATATATGCCTTCATGCTTGAGAAAATGGCATCGCCTGCTGACGTATATTCTGGATGCGGCATCATTGCTAACACATTCCCAGCCTTGTTACTAATAGCAGCAATATTAGCCATTGAACCAATAACATCATCTTGATATTCAAGAACGTTTAAACCATGTATTTGAATCTCATATAATAACGCATCACTTAACACAAAGCGTCCAGAAGAACAGGAAAGCGGCATGCTCATCACATCACTAGCATTAAGCTTACTAGTAAAAGCATTGCGTTGGTAATCTTTACTTAGCTTGATATCAACCCAAGCATGGTAAGCCTGTGGCGCAAATAGGCTACCTTCTAGTGAGCGTTTATTGTCTGTTAACGCAATCACTCTTTTATTATTTTCTACACCTGGCACTAAACCCGAAGCAACGAGTATCTGCGCGCCATTACCAATCCCCAAAACAGGCTTCCCTGATGCCACTTGCTCAGCCAATACTGACATTATCGGCAAATTAGCCGCTATAATACCAGGCGCAGGCTCATCATTAAATGACGCTCCGCCAGGCAATACATAGCCTTGTATGTCGTCGATTGTTAGTGTTGCTTGCATTGCATCCACCACAATAGAGGTCATACCTGCCCGCTCAATGACAGCCTGTATTTCATGCAATCCGGTTGAACCAGGAAATTGTATAACTGCTATTTTCATTAAATCATACCCGATAGAATATGCCGCCAATTATCTCTAATTGAAGACACTGATAACTCAATCTCATTATTAATCTTTATTGCTAACGCCTTAGCAGTACGGCCTAGCTGATGATAAACCACTTCCTGCTTAGCAAGTAGCTCTCTCATCTCTTTTAATTTATCATTTGAAACTTCTAATACTACATGGCCAATGTAATCTGAAGAAATCAACATATTAATATCTAATTTAATATTGATACCCAATTCGCTCCGTACACAAAGATGTGCTAAGGTCATTAATAGATTATGATCAATCGCGCTAGCAGATAATATTAGATGTCTAGGTATATCGGCTTGAGCAGAGTCTATCAACATCAATGTTGTTTCAGGACGGTTTAATGTGTTGCTGATGCTGTTACGCCCCTCCATCAAACCAACCACTAACACTGCTAATGATTCTGTTGCATTTAACTCTGACACATGAGCCAACACCGGTAACGCTTGTGATTGCAAAACAGCATCGTGACTATCTTTACACCGACTTGCAAGATGATAAGCAAATCCTACTGGCCTTGCTCCGACAGAAAAAATATCAGCCAAACCACGC
>CAYZRM010000104.1:0-5141 GCA_964480845.1 uncultured Coxiellaceae bacterium
CAGGCAGGCAATGCCAAGCTGGATCCCCCGCCTTCGCGGGGGACGACGAGGTTGGTGGGAATTCCTGAGCCATTTTAATCAGTTAATGATATAATGACTAAAATAGAATCAGAAACGAGGGTGGGTTATGTCAACGATCAATTCTTCTTTGCCAAAAATAAACCTTTATCATCAACAACATACAAATAAACAGAAAAATAGCTGCAAAGAAAAGAAGCAGCCTTTTCCTCAACTAACCTTTCTACTCTCGCCAGCTGAAAGAAGCGCAAAGTTAGCTAAGAACAAGAAGTGCTAGCTGTGTAACACATCATCTGATTGAATAATCTGTATACCGGATAGTTTCATCTCATTAAGAGCAGCCTCACAATCGCCAGGCCGCAACTCCACCCCCCGACAAGCATCTTCAATGACAAACACATTAAAGCCCGTATGCACTGCATCAAGCGCCGAGTACTTTACACAATAATCCATTGCTAGCCCCATCAGATAAACATCCGTTACCTGTTCTTGCCGCAAATAATCAGCTAACCCTGTGGAGCGTAAATGCGCATTGTCAAAAAACGCACTATAGCTATCAATGCGGCTATCTGTCCCTTTGTAAAAGATTTTAGTAGAGGCATGAAGCTCTAAATCTAAATGAAATGCTGCCCCATGAGTCTGCCTAACACAATGAACTGG
The DNA here is from genome assembly GCA_964480845.1 of uncultured Coxiellaceae bacterium. Lineage (GTDB taxonomy): Bacteria > Pseudomonadota > Gammaproteobacteria > DSM-16500 > DSM-16500 > Aquicella. The sequence goes on from CAYZRM010000104.1 coordinate 679, forward strand.
CCACATTACTTGTGGGCGGCCATCAATGATCAATGTTTGACCAATCATACTGCCCGGATGATTGGCGGCAAAGCTCATATGGTCCCTAGGATGCCAGTCCTGGGTAGCTACCACCACATCAAACTTAGACTGAAGCTCATTTGCTAAGGGAATAACCAAATGGCCATCCTCTACCGGCAAACCACCTCCAGGACAAAAATCATTTTGTAAATCAACAAGAATCAGTGCTTTTCTACCCACTTCAGACCCCCTTATGGCGTATTATTGGCCGAATTTACTGGAGAAAAAATGAGATAGCAACTATCATATGTACATTCAAACAACCTACAACTATTTTATGAAGCAAACCATTTGTGATCTATCAGACTACGGCCTACTGAGAGTAAGCGGACTTGATGCTAAAAAACTATTACAAGGTCAAATCACTTGTAATGTGGACGATGTCACCCCTATGCAAAATCGCCTGGGTGCGCACTGCAATCCTCAAGGGCGTGTCATCAGCTTATTTCGGCTATTTCAATTTGAAGATGAGTATTACTTGCTGCTTCCTCGCAGCATGGTATTTATTGCCATGACAGCCTTAAAAAAATACGCTGTTTTTTACAAGGTAGAACTACAAGACGTCAGTGCTGACTTTAGTATTTTGGGCTGCGTAAACGAACGCATTAATGAAGAACATGTTGCAGTATTAGACATTCCTTCATCAACCACACGTAGCATTATTATTGGAAAAAACCCCGCTGTTCAATCTTTACGTGATCGCTTAACTAAATACCTAGAACCCACTTCCAGCACTGTTTGGAAAGACTTAGACATTCAAGACGGTATCCCCAACATTTACCCAGAAACGAGTGGAAAATTTTTACCTCATGATTTAAATCTACCCGCTCTAAAAGCGGTTGATTTTGAAAAAGGCTGCTTTACTGGGCAAGAGATTATTGCCCGTATGCAATATCGAGGCAAATTAAAAAACAAGCTATACACCGCTAGCTTAAGCCATGCTATGCCTCCTTTATTAGGCAGCGATGTGTATACAGCAACAGAGCAAACTGCTCAACCTGTTGGCTACGTCATAGACTATAGCCTGATTGATGCTAACGAATATCGAAGCTTAATTTTAACCGATGAAGCAAATGCTAAAAACCAGCATTTATTTCAAGACCCAAATAATAAAATATTTTTCACTATCCAATAGAAAGAGTATTTCTCATGGCACAAACTTTACGTATCGTCCTTGCCCAAATCAACCCAACGGTGGGTGATATTGCTGGCAACTTAACCAAGCATATTGAAGCAGCTTATGAAGCCTGCGACAGCTTAGCTGCAGACATCATTGTCTTTCCTGAATTGAGCTTAACCGGCTATCCAGCAGAAGATTTACTGCTACGCCCTGGCTTTATTCAAGAAGCTAATGAAGCATTACAACAATTTATGATGGAAGTAAGAAATATTCACTGTGTCATTGGCCATCCTTACGCCACTGAACGTGGTGTATTTAATGCTTGCTCACTGATCCATAATGGCAATATTATTGGTCAATATGCTAAACAACACCTCCCAAACTACGGTGTATTTGATGAGGCAAGATATTTCACACCAGGCAATGCACCCTGTGTTGTCCCCATTAATGGCATCCCAACCGGCTTAGTCATCTGCGAAGATTTATGGTTCCCTGAACCTGTACGCGAAGCAAAAGCAGCTGGTGCACGCATTATCTTATCTCCTAACGCATCTCCTTTTGAAGTTGATAAACACAAGCAACGCTATGCAACTCTAGCAGCGCGTGCGGAAGAAAACAAACTCCCTATTGTCTATGTCAATCAAGTTGGTGGCCAAGATGATCTCATTTTTGATGGCGATTCCATGGTTGTAGATGAAGAAGGTGAAATCAGACAACAAGCAGCTTTCTGCAAAGAAGAGTTATTAACAGCTGACATTATTGTTGATGATGCTTACATTCAAATGGAAACCATGGAATTAAATTTCCCTAGTATAGAAGAAAAGATTTACGATGCCCTGACATTTAGCCTTCGCGAATACGTCACCAAGAATAATTTCCTTGGTGTTGTGCTTGGCTTATCCGGCGGCATTGATTCTGCACTGACGTTGGCACTGGCCGTTGATGCGCTAGGTAGTGAGCATGTACATGCCGTCATCATGCCATCTCGGCACACATCAGACATGAGTAATGAAGATGCTATCATGATGGCAGAAGAGTTAGGCGTGCACTATGAAACGATGTCAATTGAACCTGTGTTTAAATCTTTTATAGAAACGCTAACGCCAGCCTTTGCAGGCAAAGAAACCGATGCCACAGAAGAAAATTTACAAGCACGCTGTCGCGGAACAATACTGATGGCACTATCCAATAAATACGGGCATTTAGTGCTATCTACCGGCAATCGTAGCGAACTTGCTGTTGGATATTGCACACTATATGGCGATATGGCTGGTGGCTTTGCTCCATTAAAAGATGTACCAAAAACATTGGTGTATGATTTAGCAAATTATCGCAACACACTGTCACCTATCATTCCACAACGCACGATTGATAGACCACCCTCTGCCGAACTAGCACCAGATCAAAAAGATGAAGACACACTACCGCCTTATCATGTACTGGATCACATTTTATTTGCTTACCTAAATGAAAATAACAGCATTGATGAGATTGTTGATCAAGGATTCGATAGAGAAGTTGTGACTGACATTGTCAGACTAATTCGTAAAAATGAATACAAGCGCAAACAAAGCGCTGTTGGGCCTAGAATTAATCCAACCGCGTTTGGGCGAGATAGACGGTATCCTATTACAAATGGATTTAAAGGTTAACACCAATATCCTCAAAGCTACCCCATTAAAAATAGTGATGTTGTGTCACTATTTATCTCCTCATCCCGCGGCTTGACCGCGGGATCCAGGAATGACTCTCAATATCCACATGCGAATGCATGGTTTATTTTCATCTTGTTGACGTACCAGGATAGTTATACTCCAACACAGCAGAAGCATCTTGCTCCAATTTTGTTAATCCTAACTGGCGATAAGACTTCACCATCACGATTAATCCATCCTTTACTGCAGGCGCCCCCTGATAATGCGCCACCAAATCTGCTGCTCTTGATGCTGAGGCAACATAAGCTTTACGCTTATAGTAATACTTAGCAACCTGTAACTCATGGTCAGCCATAATATTTCTTAGATAAACCATGTATTGGTGCGCAGATGGTGTGTATTCACTATTAGGGAAGCGATGCACCAATTCACTAAAATCATTATATGATTTTTGAATTTGTACTAAGTCACGCGTTGCCAAATCAATTGCAAACATGCGCTCTAATACGCCCATATTTTGGTAGTAATTAGACAAGCCACGCATATAGTAAGCGTAGTCCACATGGGAATTGGCCGGATGCAAACGAATAAATCGATCAGCAGCAGCTGATGCTAAAGTGTAATCTTCTTTTTGATAGTAAGCATAAATTAGATACAACTGAGCATGCTCAGTTTCTTCACCTAACGGATATTGTATATCCAAGGCCTCAAATCGCTTAATGGCTTCTGAATAGCTTTTATCCTGAAGGGCTGCTTTACCCTTGGCATAAATCTGTTGCTGACTCTGGCCTTGATAAGCATCTGAAGAATCTGTTGTTGAAGAACAACCAGCCAACATCCCTAATAAAGGCAATAACATCAATCTCTTTTTCATAAATCATCCTATCAATTCCAGGTATTGGCTCGCATTGTAAACTAATTTTTGTTGCCATTCATCGTGTTAAATAACAGATCTAAGATTGCTCTACTTTCCCTCGCATTAAAAGCAAATTTCTGTCATCATTCGTGGCCTTATGACAAATAAAATAACCTATCAATTAGTGGTTCCTGAAGACCACGCCGGTGAGCGGCTTGACCAAACATTGGCCAGGCTGATGCCTGATTACTCGCGCACGCAAATTCAGGATTGGATAGAAACAGGCGCCATCCTTGTTGATGGAAAAACAACCAAAGGTAAAACGCGCTTGAAAGGCGGGGAAGCCATTGAAGTCAATGCCGAACAAAAACCCCAGCCCGCCTGGGAAGCCCAAGCAATTGAACTTCCTATCGTCTATGAAGATGACGCACTATTGGTTATCAATAAACCAGTTGGTTTAGTGGTACACCCTGGTGCTGGCAATGAAGACAGCACCCTGCTAAATGCCTTGTTACATCACGCGCCTGGCGTCAAAGATTTGCCACGTGCAGGTATCTTACATCGCCTAGATAAAGACACCTCAGGCCTGATGGTTGTTGCCAAAACGGCAAAGGCACTCAAGCACCTATCTCATCAATTAAAAAAGCGTGAGATTGTGCGCGAGTATCAAGCGATTGTTTATGGAACCATGATTAGTGGCGGCACTGTTGATGCCCCCATTGAAAGACATCATATGCAGCGCAAACGCATGGCAGTGAGCGACACCGGCAAG
>CAYZRM010000105.1:0-5128 GCA_964480845.1 uncultured Coxiellaceae bacterium
GGGAAAGAGTCTCGTCAATCTCAAGGGGTTGTGAATAAGTATCAGGCACTTATTTTGCAATCAATCAGTGAGCATTGGGTTGTGCCTGCGCATGCGAATCGTAAGTTGACCTGTGAGTTAATGATTAAAGTAGCGCCTGGCGGAATGGTGTTAGATGTTCAAGTAACAAAATCCAGTGGTGACGTTGCCTTGGATCGTTCGGCAAAAGCGGCGGTATTAAAGTCTTCGCCTTTACCAGTGCCTAAAGAAGCAAGTGCATTTGAACCATTTAGGCGGTTTGCGTTGAAGGTGAAGCCGGAAAACGTGTTGAGCAGTAGCGCATTGTGAGGTTCATAAGTGTGTCGTCCCGTGCGTAGGCACGGGATCCAGGGTGTTAAAGGCGATACACTGCTTCATGCTGGAAAACGTACATCAATTTGTAAACAAGAGGGGCTTGATAGTGAAAAAAATATTAATGATGTTGTTGCTGGTTTGCTTAATGCCAGTCGCCCATGCAATGTTAAGCATGGAGTTAACTCGAGGCGTTTCAGGCGCTATCCCTATCTCTATTATCCCTTTTACTGGTAGTGATAATGCGCCGCAAAATGTTTCGGGCATCATTGCTAATGATTTGCAGAATAGCGGTCGTTTTAAAGTATCCGCTCGTGAGTTGGGTGATAACGTGGTCAAAGGTCAAGTAAAAGACTTGGGCAGCGATCGTTACCAAGTAAGTTTTGAATTGTTAGATAATTTGCGTGGTAAAGGCCAGGAAAGTGTAGCGCTTAGCAAATCATTTACCATCAGCGGGCGTGAACTACGAGCGGTTGCTCACCATATTAGCGATATGATTTATCAGCACATGACGGGGACTCGTGGCGTATTTTCTACTAAAATAGCTTATGTTGTTGTTCAGCGGGCGCCAGGTCAGAGTCGTTATGTGTTAGAAGTATCAGATCAAGACGGCTATAATCCTCGCCCTATGCTTACCTCTTCCGAGCCTATTATGTCACCTTCTTGGTCACCTAATGGCCGTCAGATTGCTTATGTGTCTTTTGAAGGCCGTAAAGCTAATATTATTATCCAAGATGTGGCAAGCGGTAATAGACGTGTGCTCAGTAGTTTCCCTGGCATTAATGGTGCGCCTTCTTGGTCGCCAGATGGTCGTAAGCTAGCATTAGTGTTATCTAAGAGTGGTTCGCCTAATATCTATGTCATGGATGTTAGTGGCGGTGGTTTAAAGCAAGTAACGAATGATTTCTATATCAATACAGAGCCATCTTGGTCGCCAGATGGTCGAACGCTATTATTCACCTCTAACCGTGGCGGTGGTCCGCAAATTTATCAAGTCAGTGCGAATGGCGGTAGTCCAACTCGCGTATCTTACGATGGTAAGTATAATGCACGTGGTTCATTCGCGAGTGATGGACGCCACGTCGCTATGATACATCGTACCTCAGGCAATTATAATATTGCGATTTTAGATTTAGATGCCGGTACAACGCGTGTATTAACGCCATCCAATGGCGATAGTTCCTCACCTAGTATTGCGCCTAATGGCAGTATGATTTTGTACGATACGATTTATAACGGGCGTAATGTATTAGGTATGGTGTCATCAGATGGTGGTGTACAATTGGTGTTGCCGGCACGTGCTGGTGATGCACAGGATCCGGCTTGGTCGCCATTTTTAGGGTAGGTGTATGCCGATGGATGTTATTAGCGATGCCTAGGCATTCCTTGATATATAGAGATTTCTGAGTATACTTTTGCATAATAAACATAAATGGGGAAAGTTATGAAATTGAAAGAATGGATTAAAGTAGCGGTTATTGGTGCAAGCATTATCAGTTTAGTAGCTTGCTCTACACATAAAAAGCGTGATCAAAATGAGATCAATGATGCAAATGCTGCTTATGCAGACGGTGCGCAATCATCTGGTTTAGGTGAAGAGTCTGGCTTTGGTGAAGAAGGTTCACAAGACCAATTATCCAAGCGTGTTTACTATTTCGACTATGATAGCAATATTGTTAGAAGTGAAGATAAAGCTGCGATTGATGCAAATGCTAACTATTTAATCTCACATCCTAATGTAAAAGCAATGCTAGAAGGTCATACTGACCCTCGTGGTAGCCGTGAATACAATATTGGTTTAGGTGAGCGTCGTGCTAAGTCTGTTGCTGACATTCTAACTGCTAAAGGTGTCAATCCTGCCCAAGTACGTGTTGTTAGTTATGGTGCAGAAAAATTAGCATCCCCAGGCCGCACGGAAGCTGATTTTCAGCAAGACCGTCGCGTTGTTCTCGTTTATTTGAAGCGATAACCTAACTTATGAAATCTATCTCACGGATGGTACAGATAGCGGGTAGTGCGGTGCTCTTAGGCATCGCTTTGCCTATTTATGCGGAATCCGCCCCTGTCTACGATGTGGATGCAATGCCACAGCAATACGATAGTCAGCAGCAGGATAGTCAAGATTACGATCCGCCACCGCCACCAGGGCAAGAGGGAACTTTTGCGCCTATGCAGCAGCAACCACTACAGCAGGCACCTTCTCCACGTATGGGGCCGCCGCTAAGTACAGATCAACGCTTACAGCGCGTTGAGCAACAAATCAGCAATATGCAGAGTAGTGACGCGGTTGCGCGTATGGATTCTTTGCAAAATCAAGTGCAGTCTTTGCATTCACAGGTTGAACAATTGATTCATCAACTTGAGCAATTACAAGCACAACAAAAGAGTATGTATGCTGATTTAGATAAGCGTGTTTCTCAGCCAAAATCAATGGAGAGTTTGCCTGCTCCTATTTCAGCACCTAAGTCAGTCGCGAATAAAGCAAGCGCTAAACCAACAACTAGCCAGGGTGCTGTTCCTGCAACGAAGCCAGCTACACCGCCAGATGATATTGAAGAGAAAAGTTATAAAAATGCTTACAATTTAATTAAAGCAAAAAAATATGATGATGCTATCGTTACCTTGCAGGATATGTTAAAGAAATATCCATCTGGCCAATTTGCATCAAACGCGCATTATTGGTTGGGTGAGTTGTATGGTTTAACCGGCAAAAACGATCAAGCGCTAAAAGAATTCACTATCATGGTTACTAGCTATCCTCAAAGTCCAAGGGCTGGTGATGCACAGTTAAAAGTCGGATTGTTGTATGCGACACAATCCAAATGGTCAGATGCCAAGGCGGCATTTAAGAAAGTAGTCAGCCATTACCCAGGGACGGCGCCTGCGCGACTAGCTTCAGAGCAACTGAAGCAGCTAAAACAAGCAGGTCATTAGTGGAACGTTTACGTCTTACAGAAATTTTCTTTTCCCTCCAAGGTGAAACACGAACAGTCGGCTTGCCGACTGTTTTTGTTCGTTTAACTGGCTGTCCTTTACGTTGCTTGTACTGTGATACTGATTATGCTTTTCAGGGTGGGCAATGGCACGAGCTAGAAGCCGTTATTGCAGAGGTCAAAAAATACAACGCACATTACGTGACAGTATCTGGTGGTGAACCATTAGCGCAGAAGGCTTGTCTTTCATTGTTAAAGCGTCTGTGTGATGAGGGCTATGAGGTTTCCTTAGAAACAAGCGGTGCGTTGAGTGTGGAAGAAGTGGATCCAAGAGTAGTCAAGGTGGTGGATGTAAAAACACCAGGATCTGCTGAAGTGGATAAAAATCTCTGGGATAATATGCAGTGCTTGTTGCCGCACGATCAGGTCAAATTTGTTATTTGTGATAGGGCTGATTATGAATGGTCTAAAGAAATATTAAAGCAATATGATTTGCCAGCAAAATGCCAAGTATTATTTTCCCCCAGTCACGAGCAGCTAAAGCCTGGTGACTTGGCTGACTGGATACTCCAGGATCAGCTATCTGTGCGCCTGCAGATTCAGCTTCATAAATATCTCTGGGGTGAGGCTAGAGGCAGATAAATGTACAAATATGCCTAGGCCGCATCTGGGCGACAAATTTTGCGCAAAGACGGCAGGCTGGTGGATTGCTTCTCTATGCTCAGAGTAACCTATATTTTTGTTTTATTGTTGCGCACTACTGCCTGTTTAGCTAAGATAGCAATCAAAATAATAATAAGGGTATCTTCCTGTGTTTAGTCAAGCTGGTTATATAAAGCGCATTACGGCGTCTGATTCGACGCATAATACAGAGTATAGTCAAAGCGTCGCGATATCTTTAATGGGTTTGGAGAGGCGCTACGGTGCTGTCACCCGTATCAATAAGGGCAAAGATGTTAAAGGAATAGCATTTGAATATATTGAGGGTCAATTAGGGGAGAAGGTTCTGTCAGCAGCCTACCAGTCTTTCCGTCAGGAGTTGCTTGGTTATTTAAAGTTAGCGGGGCATGATGCCTATTTTGAGCAAGAAAAGAAGCTTATTACGCGTTTACAACAAAAATTGCCACTACAATTCTCATCGGAAATGGATAAAAGGGCTTATCAGTGGGAAGCGATAGAAGTGGTTTTGCCAGATGGTAAGAAGACGAGACGTTTATTCCCTCTTCACTATGTTTGTATGTTGGTTTGGCATGCACTGCATGACAATGAGACATTTAGACATAACTACGCCGATCATTCGTTAGAAAAAGCACAATCTGATTTAAAGCACCGCCTTTTGACTTTTTATAAAACGCTGGATGAGAGTATGCAAAGCAATATCTGCTCGCATGGCGTGCGCAATGCACTGGTGTTATGTTTAAATAAAATTCATCTTGATGTGGATTTAATTGAGGATATTGAGGTGGCGCTGAAGGCAGAATGTTCCCGTCTTCTATCTGAGAAATTATCGGAGAGATTGATCATTTGCTCTGCGTCTAAGCCAGATAAAGTGTTGCACGATGCGCTCCTTGCCTGGATAAAGGATGATAATGGTGATCTGGGTATTTTAACTGAATTACTGCAAGTCAATGAGCAGTCACTGCTGCCTTTTTTGCGGCAACACGGTCTTTCATCGTATGAGAAATTAGATCTGATTGTTCGTTATCAAGATCCTTCTCTTTTGGTAATGCCAAAGCATCAAGCACTGGTAGACGCGCTGCTTTCAGCGTATTACTTCATCAATATCAATACATCGCGGACATGCCATGATAAGGCAGTAGTGGTTAGTGAGCAACTAGATACATTGAGTTTGCTTATGCAAGTAT
>CAYZRM010000106.1:0-5079 GCA_964480845.1 uncultured Coxiellaceae bacterium
CAGGCAGCAGCTCATCAGGCCGCAAGTCAATCTTGTTATACACCACTAAACGAGGCACATCACCAGCACCAATACTCTCTAACACATCAACAACTTGCTCAATCTGCAACTCTTTTTTAGGGTCATTTGCATCTACTACATGGAGTAACAAATCTGCCAGACAGACCTCTTCCAATGTCGCATGAAATGCCTCAACCAGGTCGTGGGATAAATGACGAATAAACCCGACAGTATCTGCCAAAATAGCAGGGCCTATGCCGGGAATATCAATACGACGCAACGTTGGATCCAGGGTAGCAAACAACTGATCTGCCACATAAACCTCTGCCCCTGTTAATGTATTAAAGAGAGTTGATTTACCTGCATTGGTGTAACCGACTAAAGCAATCGTCGGCACAATTGCCTTACGCCTAGCTCGCCTACCCAATTCGCGCTGAGCACGCAAACGCTCTAAGCGTATGCCTATCATCTTCATTTTATTGCGTATAATGCGCTTATCCACTTCCAACTGTGTTTCACCGGGGCCGCCACGCAATCCAATACCGCCGCGCTGCCTCTCCAAGTGAGTCCACATTCGCACTAAACGAGTAGATAAATGCTTAAGCCTAGCCAACTCGACTTGCAGCTTACCCTCAAAACTAGATGCACGCTGCGCAAAAATATCAAGAATAAGGCCTGTTCTATCCAGGACACGGCATTTAACTAATCGCTCTAAATTACGCTCTTGAGCTGGGGATAACACGTGATTAAAAATAATTAGATTTGCATTATGCGCAAGCACAGCCTCATGAATTTCTTCTGCTTTACCTGAACCAACAAAGTATTTGGAATCAGGCACACGTTGTGTGCCTGTAATGACTGCGACGACTTCCGCACCAGCTGACAGCGCAAGCTCTTTGAACTCATCCAGATCTTCATTCATCTTTCCGCCAACGGGAAAGTTAACATGAACCAGGATCACTCGCTCAACAGGTGAGCGATCAGTCTCTTCCACTTTCACCTCAACGTCTTACTCGTGACTAAAGCTAGGCTTAGGGGCTGCCAGGGGTTTAGCACCGCCGCCTTGATTACCCGTACTTGTTGATTGATAGCCACTGTTATTGTATTCGAACGGTGATGAAACATTGCGCGCTGGAACAATTGTTGAAATAGCATGCTTGTACACCATCTGACTAACCGTGTTTTTTAGTAACACCACAAATTGGTCAAACGACTCAATAACGCCTTGCAACTTAATACCATTCACCAAATAAATCGATACAGGAATTTTCTCTTTTCTTAACGAGTTTAAGAAAGGATCTTGTAATGATGGTCCTTTTGTCATCTATTGATTCTCCAAATAAACAAAATATTATCCATTTCCAGCAGAAAAGCAGTTGAGGATATCGAATAACCCTTGATCAAGCAAGCACAGCATGCACCTGAGTATTTTTTGTGTTATAGTTTAGAACATGAAAAAACCACCCTTTCTCACTAAAACTTGCTCAAGCTGCGGCCAAGAGAAACCGTTGTCTGCTTTTTTACTGCTAACCAAACAGGGTACCGCCTATGGCAGCATTTGCTCTGCCTGCCGCAAGACAGCTAAAAGCAAAGAATACGAAGATAGCACGACCAGCAAAACCGGTCTAAAAATTGATACAAAAGCTAGAATTCACAGTGAAATTGACAAACAAGAAAAATTTGAGCAGATCGAAGATGCTTATTATGAAGAACGTGATGAGAAAGAAATTCAGGAAACTGACAGGCTAGATACAAAGCAAGATCGCACTGATAAAGAAAAAAAAACACCGACACGAGCATTTAAGCAAACGTGGGTTCTTATCTAAACCAGCACAAACACCCTCTGCACAGCATCAAGTACAAGCCCAGCAAAATAAACAGGCCCAATTGACTGAACATGCCACTAAACTGGCACAAGCAACGGAAGAAAACAAAAAACTAAGTGAAGTTGATGTTAATGAAATGTCTAAAGATACCTATGTTGCAGGCAAAGTTAAAAACCAAGGTGAAGCAACTAAGCGCTTAATGAGCTTCTTGGGAACCAGTTCTGCGATAGGACGCGCACTACAACAAAAAAATCCTAACGCTAACAACACAGAAAACAAAGAAACCGCACAAGCATTTCCTGATACACACTGGAATCCAGGCTCGCGAAAACGGTAACTGCCAACAAAGAAGACTTACTGTGGCTGTTGCGAAACTGACGTTTATTCCCCCATTAAATGTAGCTTTAAGCTGCCTCAGCAAAAGATGATGGATTGCTTATCCAAGGATTTTAGTCTATTTCGCGATACCGACTATACTGCCTTGATTAGCTCACCCAAAGCATTCAGATGATACTCATGGCCCGCATAATGGAAAGAAACAAATTGTGTAAATTTCAAACCACCCTCTTTTACCCTAACCAAATCACCACCTATTGCATCTTTTGCACCAGCCATAGAAACATCTACTTTTTTCGCATGAACTGCAACATATGCATGTTGCGCTTTATTGGCTTTACTACGAATAAAAGCTTCTATTTGAGACTTATCTGCATAGATAGGACGATTAACACTGTATTCATAAAAAACGCTGGGGGTCAGCATTTTCTGCCAAGTAGGCAAGAGAATACCTTGGACATTAAACAGATATACATAAACAACCATTTCATCGTCTGCTTGCTGGCTAGTCTTTCTTTCTTCTGATTTACGGAGAATATCTAGCTGCTCAGCTATATCACCCTGCAAAGTTTCTAAACGATCTCGGACAAAACGAAATCTCTCACCAATTTGATATTCACTTCTTAACATATTATCTTTTTCAACAGCAGCTTTAATTAGCGCCAACAGTTGTTCATATTTATTATTAGAATTATTCATGATCACTCAATTCATCGCACTTGGCTGCCAAACGGACTAACTCATCAGAAATATCTAGCAGATATTGTACTGATAAGTTAGGAGCACCAGACTTATCACCCACCGCTGCATTTTGCAAGCCCGTCCCCAAGGTATTTGTTTGTTTCCCTAAATCTAGCAAAGCGCTTTTAGTTGATACGGCTAAAATGGCTAAGTCACTCATTAAATACCCCCCAGGGATAAAATCAACTGCCTCACTAAGCATAGCATAACCCATCTCAATTACTTGGAGCTGCTACCTCATCTACACGACTAGGCTCAGCTGGCGTTTCTGCAGGACTAATAAAACTTAACTTCATATTTTGCTCAACCTGATAAACACGGCGCTGCGTATAGGCACTGCGAATAAATACATATTTATCGAGCGCAATTTCATCAAACACATTTTGATACTTTAATAACTGTGCACGATGATCTACCACACCCACCGCATAGATCGCATATTGTTTTTCTGTTGGCTGGATATAGGGATAGATAGACAAAGCAAAATAATCGACAGGAATACTAAGGCCATCACGAATATTACTTGGGCCAAAGAAAGGTAACACAATGTAGGTAGAGCTCTTCCACCCCCAACATGCCATGGTCAAGCCAAAATCATTTTGATACGATTTAAGCCCCATACGCTCAGCGACATCAAACAAGCCGCCAATACCCAAGGTTGTATTTATAGCAAAACGCCAACTGTCATTTAATGCTTGATACAAATGTAACTGCAAAATGTCATTGGCAATAGTGGTCAGTGTATCGATATTGTTAAAGACATTATGTACGCCTTTATTTAATGGCCTAGGCATCAGTTTGTTATAACCTTCCGCCACGGGCTTTAAAATATAAGCATCTAAGTTATCATTAAATGTGAACATCGATCGATTGATTTTCTCAAAAGGATCAGCATTAGCAGGAGCCGGAGGCGCCTCCTCAGCAGCAATAATAGTAGCTGGGATAGCATCGGTTGCTATTCGTTGCCTAGCAAAGCCAGTAGCACACATCAGCGATGATATAACAGTTATTGTTATCGCACGAGAAAACAGTTTAAGTCCTAGCTGCGCTTTATTATCCATATTCTTTCCACTGAGCTAAAAGGTTAGTGTAACGGTTGCGTTAACGGATAACAATGCTCAATAATACCCGCTGATGGAATAACAAAAGCGAACCAATATGGCTACTCAACACCACCCTCTACTACTCATTATTTTGGATGGATGGGGATATAGAGAAGAAACGGAAAACAATGCAATTGCAGCAGCAAACAAACCAACCTGGGATCATTTATTAGCAACCACCACACATACACTTATTTCAGGTTCTGGCAAATGCGTAGGGCTACCTGAAGGCCAAATGGGCAATTCAGAAGTTGGTCATTTGAATATGGGAGCAGGACGCATAGTCCATCAAGATTTAACCCGTATAGATACAGCCATTGAAGATGGCAGCTTTTTTACCAATCCTGTGTTAAATAAAGCGCTAGATGATGCAAAAGCACAAAATAAAAATGTGCATATCTTAGGATTATTATCACCAGGCGGCGTACATAGCCAAGAAACACACATTCAAGCAATGATCAAACTGGCTGCACAAAAACAGGTACCCAACCTATACCTACATGCGTTTTTAGATGGCAGGGACACACCGCCTCGTAGCGCACTACCATCAATTCAAGCTATCAATGCGCTTTGCACCACATTATCTTTTGGCAAAATTGCTTCTATAGTTGGACGTTATTATGCGATGGATAGAGACAAACGCTGGGAAAGAGTCAAGCAAGCCTATCAATTACTTGTTGAAGGCACAGCCCATTACCATGCACAAACAGCTGAAGAAGCGCTAGAACTTGCCTATGAAAGAGGCGAAACAGATGAATTTGTGCAAGCAACAGCGATTCATACCACTCATGAACCACGTATACAAATACAAGATGGCGATATTGTCATCTTTATGAACTTCAGAGCCGATAGAGCAAGAGAAATCTCACACGCACTTGTTGATACCCATTTTGATGGCTTCAAACGAGCTCACCACCCCCAGCTAAGCCATTTTATTTGCCTCACAGAATATGACAAGCACCTTAAAGCAGAAGTAGCATTTCCACCAGAATCGCTAGATCATATTCTGGCAGAAGTTATTAGCAAGGCAAATTTAAAGCAATTACGCATAGCAGAGACTGAAAAATATGCAC
>CAYZRM010000107.1:0-4955 GCA_964480845.1 uncultured Coxiellaceae bacterium
GTGCATATTTTTCAGTCTCTGCTATGCGTAATTGCTTTAAATTTGCCTTGCTAATGACTTCTGCCAGAATATGATCTAGCGATTCTGGTGGGAATGCTACTTCTGCTTTAAGGTGCTTGTCATATTCTGTGAGACAAATAAAATGGCTTAGCTGGGGATGGTGAGCTCGTTTGAAGCCATCAAAATGCGTATCAACAAGTGCGTGAGAGATTTCTCTTGCTCTATCGGCTCTGAAGTTCATGAAGATGACAATATCGCCATCTTGTATTTGTATACGTGGTTCATGAGTGGTATGGATAGCTGTTGCTTGCACAAATTCATCTGTTTCGCCTCTTTCATAGGCAAGTTCTAGTGCTTCTTCAGCTGTTTGTGCATGGTAATGGGCTGTGCCTTCAACAAGTAATTGATAGGCTTGCTTGACTCTTTCCCAGCGTTTGTCTCTATCCATCGCATAATAACGTCCAACTATAGAAGCAATTTTGCCAAAAGATAATGTGGTGCAAAGCGCATTGATAGCTTGAATTGATGGTAGTGCGCTACGAGGCGGTGTGTCCCTGCCATCTAAAAACGCATGTAGGTATAGGTTGGGTACCTGTTTTTGTGCAGCCAGTTTGATCATTGCTTGAATGTGTGTTTCTTGGCTATGTACGCCGCCTGGTGATAATAATCCTAAGATATGCACATTTTTATTTTGTGCTTTTGCATCATCTAGCGCTTTATTTAACACAGGATTGGTAAAAAAGCTGCCATCTTCAATGGCTGTATCTATACGGGTTAAATCTTGATGGACTATGCGTCCTGCTCCCATATTCAAATGACCAACTTCTGAATTGCCCATTTGGCCTTCAGGTAGCCCTACGCATTTGCCAGAACCTGAAATAAGTGTATGTGTGGTGGTTGCTAATAAATGATCCCAGGTTGGTTTGTTTGCTGCTGCAATTGCATTGTTTTCCGTTTCTTCTCTATATCCCCATCCATCCAAAATAATGAGTAGTAGAGGGTGGTGTTGAGTAGCCATATTGGTTCGCTTTTGTTATTCCATCAGCGGGTATTATTGAGCATTGTTATCCGTTAACGCAACCGTTACACTAACCTTTTAGCTCAGTGGAAAGAATATGGATAATAAAGCGCAGCTAGGACTTAAACTGTTTTCTCGTGCGATAACAATAACCGTTATATCATCGCTGATGTGTGCTACTGGCTTTGCTAGGCAACGAATAGCAACTGACGCTGTTCCAGCTACTATTATTGCAGCTGAGGAGGCGCCTCCGGCTCCTGCTAATGCCGATCCTTTTGAAAAAATTAATCGATCAATGTTCACATTTAATGATAACTTAGATATCTATATTCTAAAGCCTGTGGCAGAAGGTTATAACAAACTGATGCCTAGGCCTTTAAATAAAGGCATACATAATGTCTTTAACAATATCGATACATTAACCACTATTGCCAATGACATTTTGCAGCTGCATTTGTATCAAGCATTAAATGACAGTTGGCGTTTTGCTATAAATACAACCTTGGGTATTGGCGGCTTGTTTGATGTCGCTGAGCGTATGGGGCTTAAATCGTATCAAAATGATTTTGGCTTGACCATGGCATGTTGGGGGTGGAAGAGCTCTACCTACATTGTGTTACCTTTCTTTGGCCCAAGTAATATTCGTGATGGCCTTAGTATTCCTGTCGATTATTTTGCTTTGTCTATCTATCCCTATATCCAGCCAACAGAAAAACAATATGCGATCTATGCGGTGGGTGTGGTAGATCATCGTGCACAGTTATTAAAGTATCAAAATGTGTTTGATGAAATTGCGCTCGATAAATATGTATTTATTCGCAGTGCCTATACGCAGCGCCGTGTTTATCAGGTTGAGCAAAATATGAAGTTAAGTTTTATTAGTCCTGCAGAAACGCCAGCTGAGCCTAGTCGTGTAGATGAGGTAGCAGCTCCAAGTAATTGAGATGGGTTATGCTATGCTTAGTGAGGCAGTTGATTTTATCCCTGGGGGGTATTTAATGAGTGACTTAGCCATTTTAGCCGTATCAACTAAAAGCGCTTTGCTAGATTTAGGGAAACAAACAAATACCTTGGGGACGGGCTTGCAAAATGCAGCGGTGGGTGATAAGTCTGGTGCTCCTAACTTATCAGTACAATATCTGCTAGATATTTCTGATGAGTTAGTCCGTTTGGCAGCCAAGTGCGATGAATTGAGTGATCATGAATAATTCTAATAATAAATATGAACAACTGTTAGCGCTAATTAAAGCTGCCGTTGAAAAAGATAATATGTTAAGAAGTGAATACCAAATAGGTGAGAGATTTCGTTTTGTTCGAGATCGTTTAGAAACCTTGCAGGGTGATATAGCTGAGCAGCTAGATATTTTCCGTAAATCCGAAGAAAGAAAGACTAGCCAGCAAGCAGACGATGAAATGGTTGTCTATGTATATCTGTTTAATGTCCAAGGTATTCTCTTGCCTACGTGGCAGAAAATGCTGACCCCTGGCGTTTTCTATGAATACAGCGTTAATCGTCCTATCTATGCGGATAAGTCCCAAATAGAAGCTTTTATTCGTAGTAAAGCCAATAAAGCCCAACATGCTTATGTTGCCGTTCATGTGAAAAAAATAGATGTTTCTATGGCTGGTGCAAAAGATGCGATAGGTGGTGATTTGGTTAGGGTAAAAGAGGGTGGTTTGAAATTTACACAATTTGTTTCCTTTCACTATGCTGGTCATGAGTATCACCTAAATGCTTCTGGTGAACTAATCAAGACAGTGTAGTTTTTTTAATTGCAGGTTACAGTTTTCGCGAGTTTGGATTCCAGTGCTTGTCAGGGAATGTTTGTGCAGTCTCTTTATTTTCTGTATTGCTGTGATTTTTCTGTTGTAGTGCACGCCCAATAGCAGAGCTTGTACCTAGGAAGCTCATGAGGCGCTTAGTTGCTTCACCTTGGTTTTTAACTTTGCCTGCAACATAGGTATCTTTAGACATTTCATTAACATCAACTTCACTTAGTTTTTTGTTTTCTTCCGTTGCTTGTGCCAGTTTAGTGGCATGTTCAGTCAATTGGGCCTGTTTATTTTGCTGGGCTTGTACTTGATGCTGTGCAGAGGGTGTTTGTGCTGGTTTAGATAAGAACCCACGTTTGCTTAAATGCTCGTGTCGGTGTTTTTTTTTCTTTATCAGTGCGATCTTGCTTTGTATCTAGCCTGTCAGTTTCCTGAATTTCTTTCTCATCACGTTCTTCATAATAAGCATCTTCGATCTGCTCAAATTTTTCTTGTTTGTCAATTTCACTGTGAATTCTAGCTTTTGTATCAATTTTTAGACCGGTTTTGCTGGTCGTGCTATCTTCGTATTCTTTGCTTTTAGCTGTCTTGCGGCAGGCAGAGCAAATGCTGCCATAGGCGGTACCCTGTTTGGTTAGCAGTAAAAAAGCAGACAACGGTTTCTCTTGGCCGCAGCTTGAGCAAGTTTTAGTGAGAAAGGGTGGTTTTTTCATGTTCTAAACTATAACACAAAAAATACTCAGGTGCATGCTGTGCTTGCTTGATCAAGGGTTATTCGATATCCTCAACTGCTTTTCTGCTGGAAATGGATAATATTTTGTTTATTTGGAGAATCAATAGATGACAAAAGGACCATCATTACAAGATCCTTTCTTAAACTCGTTAAGAAAAGAGAAAATTCCTGTATCGATTTATTTGGTGAATGGTATTAAGTTGCAAGGCGTTATTGAGTCGTTTGACCAATTTGTGGTGTTACTAAAAAACACGGTTAGTCAGATGGTGTACAAGCATGCTATTTCAACAATTGTTCCAGCGCGCAATGTTTCATCACCGTTCGAATACAATAACAGTGGCTATCAATCAACAAGTACGGGTAATCAAGGCGGCGGTGCTAAACCCCTGGCAGCCCCTAAGCCTAGCTTTAGTCACGAGTAAGACGTTGAGGTGAAAGTGGAAGAGACTGATCGCTCACCTGTTGAGCGAGTGATCCTGGTTCATGTTAACTTTCCCGTTGGCGGAAAGATGAATGAAGATCTGGATGAGTTCAAAGAGCTTGCGCTGTCAGCTGGTGCGGAAGTCGTCGCAGTCATTACAGGCACACAACGTGTGCCTGAT
The DNA here is from genome assembly GCA_964480845.1 of uncultured Coxiellaceae bacterium. Lineage (GTDB taxonomy): Bacteria > Pseudomonadota > Gammaproteobacteria > DSM-16500 > DSM-16500 > Aquicella. The sequence goes on from CAYZRM010000107.1 coordinate 4,127, forward strand.
TCCAAATACTTTGTTGGTTCAGGTAAAGCAGAAGAAATTCATGAGGCTGTGCTTGCGCATAATGCAAATCTAATTATTTTTAATCACGTGTTATCCCCAGCTCAAGAGCGTAATTTAGAGCGATTAGTTAAATGCCGTGTCCTGGATAGAACAGGCCTTATTCTTGATATTTTTGCGCAGCGTGCATCTAGTTTTGAGGGTAAGCTGCAAGTCGAGTTGGCTAGGCTTAAGCATTTATCTACTCGTTTAGTGCGAATGTGGACTCACTTGGAGAGGCAGCGCGGCGGTATTGGATTGCGTGGCGGCCCCGGTGAAACACAGTTGGAAGTGGATAAGCGCATTATACGCAATAAAATGAAGATGATAGGCATACGCTTAGAGCGTTTGCGTGCTCAGCGCGAATTGGGTAGGCGAGCTAGGCGTAAGGCAATTGTGCCCACGATTGCTTTGGTCGGTTACACTAATGCGGGTAAATCAACTCTCTTTAATACATTAACTGGAGCAGAGGTCTATGTAGCAGATCAATTGTTTGCTACGCTGGATCCAACGTTGCGTCGTATTGATATTCCCGGGATAGGCCCTGCTATTTTAGCAGATACGGTTGGGTTTATTCGTCATTTATCTCACGATCTGGTTGAAGCATTTCATGCAACGTTAGAAGAGGTCTGTTTAGCAGATTTGCTACTCCATGTGGTGGATGCAAATGATCCTAAAAAAGAGTTGCAGATTGAGCAGGTTGTTGATGTGCTAGAGAGTATTGGCGCTGGTGATGTACCTCGTTTAGTGGTGTATAACAAGATTGACTTGCGGCCTGATGAGCTGCTGCCTG
>CAYZRM010000108.1:0-2753 GCA_964480845.1 uncultured Coxiellaceae bacterium
CGGCAAGTTAGAATATCAACTCAACAATAGCAACCAATACTAAAACAATCACAAATGAACGATCTAGCAAACCAATTGCTTGTTTTTCCACGACACCATCATTAGCAAAAATATTATTTTCATAGCCTAATGCTGCCGCACCACAATCAATTAATATTGCTTCATTACTATCTAAACCAAGCGATGCATTTTTACGCCAACAATTCAGCACTTGGGCAAAATGGCCGCCTAAAGCAAACATCACCGTTAATATACGGACAGGCAACCAATCCAATATGGCCTGAATTTTTCTGCCCTCTATACTAGGAGATAAAGTAATTAAACGATACAACAAAGCACCTATTGGTCCTAAAATGAAAAACCAAAAAACGGCGGCAAACACACGCTTATTTGCCTCAACAAATAAGTGGTCTAACAAGCTTCTATGCAATACTGCTTTGTCGTCATACTCTTTTACATCAAAGGTAGCTTGTAGTTTTGCACTTGCTACGCTTTTATCACCTGAAATCAGTGCATTAATCGCGGCATAACCATCAGCCCAAAGATTTCTAGGGCCTAAACAGTAAATTAATATCGCCACTTGAAAAATCAGCCCAAAAAATCCGTACAACATATTTTGTGTCAGTAACTGAATAAGAAGCACGATCACTAAAATAGGAAGAATGGAGATGGCTAACGTCAAATAGGATGATGTTGGCTTAAAACGCTCCGCTACTACTTGCTGCAAGTGACCAAACCATTGCCAATGACGCAAATGGCTCCAATCAAAAAAACGCTCTACTAACAAACTTATTAAAATCACAATGAACGTCATGCTATTAATCCTTTTAAATAACCCCAATCAAACGCTGGCCCAGGGTCAGTCTTACGCCCCGGTGCAATATCAACATGCCCCACCACACGATCTTGTGTAATACCAGGATAAGCCTGCATTAAATCACGAATAATACGGGCTAGCACTTCGTATTGTCGTATTTCATAAGGCAGATCATCAGTACCCTCTAATTCTATCCCAATCGAAAAATCATTACAGCGTGTTTTTCCTGCAAATGACGATTCTCCTGCATGCCAGGCACGCTTAAGAAAAGGAACAAATTGAATCACTTCACCTGTGCGCTTAATAAAAAGGTGAGCAGAAACTTTAAGATGTGCAATATCAAGATACGCTGGGTGAGACAGTACATCTAGCGCGTCACAGAAAAAGTCTTCTACGGCATGGGTTCCAAACTGTCCCGGAGGCAAACTAATACCATGAATCACGACCATATCAATCGCTACATTAGGCCGTTCATCACAATGTGAAGATGGCTTATAAGCAACATTCGTCAATAATCCTGTTTCAATATTTACCATGAACCACTGCCTGACACGTTATTTGTTTAAAGCCACTGACGATCAAATTAATACCATTATAAACATAATTGAATCTTATCCCTTCACATGCCGTCACTGGCTTTCCATCCAGTGTGAGTGAAATCATACGATATTTTGCTGCTGCATCCATATTACTAACAGACATACCAGGGCTAGCCTGCAATTGTAATGCTTTACCATCCACTTGATAAGTTAATACCGCACGCTTTCCAGTATGATTATGCAAAACAACATAATCTGCGCTTGCCCAACTATGACTCGATACCAAACAGAGTAACCAACCGAATAGCATGTACTTTTTCATTGTCACTTCTCCCTTAGTTCCTAGAAAAACACTAGAGCCATATACTCATAATGTCAAATGAAATAACCCGGCAAGAAACCACCTGATTACCTTGCAAAAGGTGTCAAATTATGTGAAAAATGCAGGCATTATTTTGAATTAAACAGAAAGAAACCTGACATGCAAATACAAGAAATTAAACACCTAATAGAAGCCGGCCTGGCTGAAACTGAAGCGACCGTAGAAGGGGATGGCACTCATTTTACCGCCTTAGTTATTTCCCCAGCCTTTACTGGTAAAAACCGCATACAGCGCCAACAACTGGTCTATGATACAGTAAGAAGTCAGCTCTTAGATGGCAGCTTGCATGCGCTATCACTCAAAACCCTGACACCGGAAGAATGGCAAACATTAGACAATCATCCCGAAGGAATATAGCTGTGGAAAAATTAATCATAAAAGGTGGTCAGGCATTAAATGGTGAAACCCGGATTTCTGGCGCTAAAAATGCCGCATTGCCTATTTTAGCCGCCACGCTATTAGGATCTGAACCTATTAGAATTAGCAATATTCCACACTTACATGATGTCACTACTATTGTCAGCCTATTAGGCCGCATGGGTGTCGATATTATGCTCGATGAACACTCAAACATTGAAGTACACGCGAAACAACTTAATTCCTGTGTTGCGCCCTATGAATTGGTGCGCACCATGCGAGCATCTATTTTAGTGCTAGGTCCGCTACTGAGTCGTTTTGGCCATGCTGAAGTCTCCTTGCCTGGTGGCTGTGCGATTGGCAGCCGGCCAGTTGATCAACACCTGAAAGGGTTAGAGGCAATGGGTGCACAAATTAGCATTGAAGAAGGCTATATTAAAGCTAGCGCTAAGCGTTTACATGGTGCAGACATTACCATGGATATGGTCACTGTCACTGGCACAGAAAATTTAATGATGGCTGCTACCTTAGCAAAGGGACAAACCATACTGCGCAACGCTGCACGTGAGCCGGAAGTAGAAGATTTAGCAAACTTCCTAAATACACTGGGTGCTAAGATTAGTGGTGCAGGCACGTCAACTATTGTGATTGATGGCGT
>CAYZRM010000108.1:2853-4801 GCA_964480845.1 uncultured Coxiellaceae bacterium
CCTGATTTCCCAACCGATATGCAGGCACAAATCATGGCTGTTAATACCATGGCTGACGGCACAGGCATCATTACGGAAACCATTTTCGAAAATCGTTTTATGCATGCCCTAGAATTGCAGCGTATGGGGGCAAATATTGCTATTAAAGGTAATACGGCTGTTTGTACTGGTATTGAAACGTTGCTTGGCGCACCGGTCATGGCAACAGATCTACGAGCATCCGCAAGCTTAGTATTAGCAGGCCTTGCTGCTCATGGTGAAACAGTCATTGATCGTATTTATCATATTGATCGTGGCTATGAGTGCATAGAAGAAAAATTAGCGCAACTAGGTGCTAAGATTCATCGTATACCATCAGAAGCAACAGACTAGCTTTAGTATTACCCACATATGGTGTAGAAGTTCCAATCTAATCTGACAGTTACGACTTTATCAAGAGTGACTGTCTACCTTATTGTGACACGACTTGACTGGCGTAGTTGCAGATTTTCCTTCTACCTCGTCGTGGCGCGATTTGATCGCGCCATCCAGCCTGGATCCAGCGGTCAAGCCGCGGGACAACGAAGAGTGGAACTTGTGTCAACAGAGTAGCGCAATGTTAGGTGCGGGCTACGAAAGAAAAGTATCTTACAATGCTTGTATACGCTTAGCACCAGACACATAGTTAACAGGTTGAGGTAATGATTTAAGATAACGAATTAACACATTTAAATCCTTATCAACTTCGGCAATAAACTGTCCGCGTGTCATGGCAGTAAAACCATCTCCACCTTTAAAGAGAAAATAATTGGTAGCGATTGTATAAATTTGACTGCGATTCAATTCTACCCCTTCATGATAAACCTTAACGATGCGATTCGAGATAGGCTTACTCATATCATACTGGTAACTTAAACCTGATATTTGAAGAAAGATAGTATTATTTGGCGTCCATTGCTGCTCTAATAAGTCATAAATATCTTGGCCAGTTAATGATATTTTTAATACGGTATCGCCAAATGGTTGTACTGCATATAAATGACCGTAAGTGATTTTACCTGCCGCTAAATTAGCACGCAAACCACCAGGATTCATGATAGCCATATCAGTATTTGCTTCATGATGCATGGCATCTGCAACAAAATCACCCAAATCAGACTCGCCAGCCCCATTTACCTTTTTAACTAAGTCTGCTTGTAACTCAGCAACTTTTTCCTTAAACATCGGCGCTACTTTTTCTTCAGCTAACTGGGTAATACGGGTCCCAGGCAAATTATCAGTAGCAAGAGGGCAGGCATCAGCATACGTTGTAATAATACGAGCAGATTCATTTAATAGGGCTTTAGTTTTTCTATCAATGGTCAAAACAACTTCGGCAAAGCTTGCGCTATAACTATTAGCTTCTGTTAGTAGAACCTGCTTACCTTGCTTATTCGGTAGATAGGCATTAGTAAAATCATGTGTATGCCCAGACATTACCAAATCAACATCATTATCTAGCTCTTTAATGATATCAACAATTTTGCCTTTGACCGTCGTATTTATTTGCGTGCTACCTTCATATGGTTTTTGGTAACCGCCTTGGTGAATAATCACAACAACGATATCAGCACCTTGCAACTTCACTTCTTTGGCATAGTGATTAATAGTAGTCGCTTCATCTAAAAACATCAGTCCTTTTGTGCTATTAGGCACAACTACTTCTGTTGCGTCTTTTAAAATGGCGCCAATAAAAGCAATCTTAACGCCCTTCACTTCTTTAATAACATAAGCAGGAAAGATGGGTTGATTTGTTTTTTCATCGACAATATTCGCTGAAACATGCGGATAAGAAGCGCCTGGATAACGAGGCAAGTCTATCCATTGTTGAAAAGGTGACTTATCAGAACCATAAATTTTTTCCAATAGCGCTGGCTGGCCTTTATCAAATTCATGATTACCTATTGTTGCAACCATATTGCAATGAGGA
>CAYZRM010000109.1:0-4741 GCA_964480845.1 uncultured Coxiellaceae bacterium
TTCATTCCACCTTGTCTACTTCTTTTTGCAACTTTCTTACTTTAATTTGATTTTTCTTAAAAACGGCTTTTTTTTGCACTAAAAGAGTGCGTTATTGCACGACAAATACTCAACTATCGATTTAACTGATACGCTTACTCGCCAGTTGAGCTAGAAAATAATTAGCCTTTCTTCTTAAGTAGCTTCTTTAAAAACATACCCGTGTAAGATTGAGGGCATTTTGCAATCACTTCTGGCGCACCAACCGCCAAAATAGTGCCGCCTTTATCACCACCCTCAGGGCCAAGATCAATAATCCAATCAGCCGTCTTAATTACATCAAGATTATGCTCTATGACTAAGATTGTATTTCCCTGATCTCGCAAACGATGTAATACAGTCAAAAGCTGCTCAATATCATAGAAATGCAACCCTGTTGTTGGCTCATCCAATATATAAAGCGTGCGCCCCGTATCACGACGTGATAATTCCTTAGCCAATTTAATACGCTGCGCCTCACCCCCAGACAGGGTTATTGCACTCTGGCCAACCGATATGTAAGACAAACCAACATCGAGCAAGGTTTGCAATTTTCTTGCAATGGCAGGAATAGCATCAAAAAACTCGCGCGCCTCTTCTACTGTCATCTCTAAAACCTGATGAATATTCTTACCTTTGTAGAGAATTTCCAGCGTTTCACGATTATAGCGACGCCCCTGACAGATATCACAAGTCACATACACATCCGCCAGAAAATGCATCTCTACCTTAATTAGACCTTCGCCCTCACAAGCCTCGCAACGCCCACCTTTCACATTAAAGCTAAAACGACCAACCTTATAACCACGAGAGCGCGCCTCTTGAGTGCCCGCAAACAAATCACGAATGGCTGTAAACAACCCCGTATAGGTCGCCGGATTAGAACGTGGCGTACGTCCAATAGGACTTTGATCAATCACAATCACCTTATCGAGGTATTCCAATCCATCAATACTATCGTGAGGAGCAGGTTCAGGACTATTAGCCTCATTTAACAACCGAATAGCTAAGGGTGCTAACGTATCATTAACTAACGTAGACTTTCCTGAACCAGATACTCCAGTCACACAAGTCATCAACCCAACTGGAATATCAACATCCACTGATTTTAAGTTATTACCTTTTGCACCACGAATCAGAATTTGCTTTTCTGGGTTAGGCACCCTACGCTTTTCTGGCACAGCAATACAACGCTTACCTGATAAATACTGGCCTGTTAGTGATTTAGGATTTTTTAGTATTTGAGCAGGCGTACCCTCAGCCACCACTTCACCACCATGGACACCAGCGCCCGGACCTAGATCCAGAACATAGTCGGCACTTAAAATGGCATCTTCATCATGCTCAACCACAATCACGGAGTTACCAAGATCACGCAAATGACATAATGTTTTTAAAAGGCGTTCATTATCTCTTTGATGCAAACCAATAGAAGGCTCATCCAAAATATACATCACCCCCACCAAGCCTGAACCAATCTGGCTTGCTAAACGGATACGTTGCGCCTCACCACCAGATAAAGTCTCAGCACTACGAGATAGGCTCAAATAATCCAATCCAACATCAACTAAAAAACCTAAACGGCTAGTCAACTCTTTCACAATCTTAACGGCAATCTCACCACGATAACCAGGCAACTTTAGCTGCTCAAAAAACACCTTTGTTTTATCAACAGCCCAAGCAGAAATTTCTGGCAAACTTCTATCAGCCACAAATACATGGCGGGAAGAGCGATTTAAACGTGTACCGCCACATTCTTCACATGCACAGGTGGCAATGTATTTACGCAATTCTTCTCTAACAAAATCAGACTCTGTATCACGGTAACGCCGCGCCAAATTAGGCAGTACGCCTTCGAAATTGTGAGACTTCGTATATGAAGAACCATCTTCATCTTTATGCTGGAACTTAATAATCTCATCAGTCCCTTCCAGCAAAACGCGCTGAACTTTTTTAGTCAGACGACTAAATGGCACCTCTAAATCAAATTGATAATGTTTTGCAAGCGACTTTAAAATTTGGAAGTAATAGTGATTACGCCTATCCCAACCACGGATAGCGCCATCTGCCAAACTTAATGCCTGATTGACTACTAGACCAGGATCAAAAACCTCGGTCACCCCCAAACCATCACACTCTGCACATGCCCCCTCAGGGCTATTAAAGGAAAACAAACGAGGTGATAACTCAGCTAAACTATAGCCGCACTCAGGGCAAGCAAATTTTGAAGAAAACACCTTAGGTGCTTTATTTGGCTTGTCCATCAAAGCCATTGCAGCTAAACCATCAGCTAAATTTAATGCTGTTTCAAATGACTCTGCTAACCGAACACGCACATCTTCACGAACTTTAATGCGATCAACAACCACCTCAATAGTATGTTTTTTTCGCAAATCTAACTTAGGCGCTTGATCTAACTCACATAGCTCGCCATCAATACGCGCGCGCACGAACCCTTGACTGCGTAACTTCTGCAATAAGTCAATATGCTCACCTTTGCGCTCTCGCACGACAGGCGCCAAAATCATTACCTTCGTATCTTCAGGTAGCGCTAAAACCGTATCAACCATCTGGCTAATCGTCTGTGCTTCTAGCGTAATTTGGTGATCAGGACAACGCGGCTGACCAACCTTTGCAAACAGCAAACGCAAATAATCATGAATCTCAGTAATCGTACCCACAGTAGACCGCGGATTATGTGAGGTAGATTTTTGCTCAATCGAGATGGCAGGTGACAAGCCCTCAATATGATCAACATCTGGCTTTTCCATCATTGATAGAAATTGTCGCGCATAAGCCGACAAAGACTCAACGTAACGCCGCTGCCCCTCAGCATATAAAGTATCAAATGCTAAAGATGATTTACCAGAACCAGATAACCCCGTTACCACCACTAATTGGTCTCGCGGAAAATCCACATTTATGTTTTTCAGATTATGGGTGCGAGCACCCTGGATGCGTATATATTTCATAGTGTGCGAAGTATACACGAAATATGGATGAAAGTACCATGATCACTATATTACCAACAAGAATCGTAACTTTTGTTCGCATCTATCCTCCATCACTATTAAAATACCCCCTCAGTTAAATCACTAGGGCCCGTCATGTATAAAAACAAAATGACCCAACTTGAACGCCGCGCCATTATTAACATTTCATCTATTATGGGACTACGTATGATAGGCCTATTTATGGTGCTCCCTATTTTTACACTCTATGCCACTACCTTACGGGGTAGCACCCCCTTTTTAGTTGGGATTGCCATGGGTGTTTACGGATTAACCCAGGCTCTTTTTCAAATTCCATTTGGCAGCCTATCGGATAAGCTCGGACGTAAACCCATCATCTTCATTGGCTTGTTAATTTTTATAGTCGGCAGCCTAGTTGCTGGCACATCCCAATCGATCACCTGGATGATTATTGGTCGCGCCCTGCAAGGAGCAGGTGCTATTGGTAGCACCATGCTTGCCATGATGGCTGACTTAACCACAGAGGAACAGCGCACTAAAGCGATGGCGATTGCCGGCATTTCAATAGGCTTTTCTTTTTCGCTTGCCATGTTTGCTGGCCCTGTATTAACCAAATGGGTCCCCATAAACTACCTATTTTATATCGCAGCTGCTTTAGGTGGACTAGGTATTCTTTTACTATTAACAACCACCCCCTCCCCCACCAAAACAACCTGGCATAGAGATGCGGAACCTGAATTAAAAGCCATCTGGAAGTTATTACGCGATTCAGAATTAATGAAGTTAAATATTGGCATATTAAGCTTACACGCCATTTTTACGGCAAGCTTTGTAGTCATCCCGCTGAGCCTATTAAAACATGCCCAATTAGCTACCAATCAGCAATGGTACATTTATCTACCAACCCTACTGGCAGGATTTATTATTAGCCTACTACTGATTGGTCGCGCAGAACAAAAACAGCAGGTGAAGCCTTATTTTCTCAGCGGCATTGTAGCACTACTATTATCCGAGGCATTATTCTGGTCAGCCACTCATCATATTAGCGTCATTATTATTGGGCTCTGCCTATTCTTTGGTAGCTTCTCTTTATTAGAAGCGTTTATGCCTTCACTTGTATCAAGAACAGCACCTGCCACCCGAAAAGGAAGCGCACTAGGCATCTATTCATGCTCACAATTTTTAGGTATATTCCTAGGCGGCATGTTGGGCGGATGGCTATATGGTTCGTTCGGCTTTGCTGGTGTGTATTTATTCTGCATTCTACTAGCTGTTGTTTGGTTAACAGCAGCCCTCCTCATGCAACCTCCTCGCTATCTAGTCACTCAAATGTGGCGCATTCATTCCTCACGCTGGGATAGCCTCGCTGAAAAATTGCGTGCCATTCCAGGCTTAGTTGAGGTAACCTTCATAGCAGAGGACGGCATTGCTTACTTAAAAATGGAGCGCGCAACGGCAAACAACCCGGAGCTCCTCCGCATGAAAGACGAATATATTAGTATCAATTAGTTAGGAGATCTGTGTTATGGCACGTGGTGTAAATAAAGTCATTTTAATTGGCAATTTAGGTAAAGACCCCGAAATGCGCTACACCCCAAGTGGTCTAGCTATCGCCAACCTCACACTGGCAACTAGCGAATCTTGGAAAGATAAACAAAGTGGCGAAATGCAAGAGCGCACAGAATGGCATCGCGTTGTCATGTATCAACGCACCGCAGAAATTGCAGGCGAATACTTACGCAAAGGATCCA
>CAYZRM010000110.1:0-4581 GCA_964480845.1 uncultured Coxiellaceae bacterium
TATATTTGGCTATGGATCTATACCAGCAATGGGTGTATTTGGTGCTGGCCTTGCGAATTCTATTACTGCCTATCTTATGCTTATAGCAACAACTCTATACACAGTGACATCAAAACGCTTCTCTGGCTACAAGCTTTTTCATAGCCAATCATTTCATCTAAGATACGCAGCTATTCTTTTAAAAATTGGCACCCCCATCTCTATCCAATACACTACAGAACTCCTGGCATTTTCAGCATTAACTTATCTTATGGGTATCATTGGAACTGCGGCACTAGGTGCACAACAGATTACCCTGCAATGCTCCATGATTGGAATTATGACAGTCATGGCAATATCACAAGCAGGATCAATACTGATAAGTCAGTCAATCGGCAGAAATGAACAGAAACGTATAGTAGGCATTGCCAATGCAGCAATAGCACTAGGCACATCAGTAATGCTGCTACTAGGGATCATATACTGCTTCTTCCCACTGAAGTTAATCGCGCTTTATCTTAATATTAACAACCCTTCACTGCTCGAGACCATTAATCTAACAAGAATCATCCTATTTATCGCAACATTTACCCAACTTTTCGACAGTGGCAGGAACATTGCAGCAGGACTTTTAAGGGGGCTTGGAGACACAAAAACTAGCATGTGGACAGGTATTGTATCCTGCTGGATGATCGGCCTCCCAGCAGCAGTATTTCTTGGATTTATACTGCATCTTGGCGCACCTGGTGTACGGTTAGGTATGATGCTTGGTATTATGGTTGGATGCGCCAACCTGCTGTACCGTTTTTACTCAAAAATGGATACGCACTTAGAGAATTCATCTATACCCATGAGAGCATGAAACATGATTGAATCGTTAAAAAATTTCTTAAAAATGATAGTGCCAACTTCCATTACTGCTGACTCAGCGGCAGACCCTAACTGCAGGACCATTAATGGCTCATTTCAAGCTGAACAATGCACGATCGATGAAAAATTAAAAATTAATGGCGCTGCTATACTTGGACAAAATACAATTATTAAAAAAACCATCACTATTAATGGGCAACTTAAAGCAACAGGGGTCTTCTTTGAAGATAATCTATTTGCAAATGGAACTACCGATATCAGCAACTCGTCACTAAAATTAAACGCCTATTTTAGTGGAAATCTAATAGCTCAAGACTGCCAATTTTCAAATTCTATCATATTGCTTTCACTTGACTCCTCATTTTCTCATTGCCAGATCAATCATGTCATCATTCAAAGGCTTCCACACGTTAAAACACCCCAAAAGATTCGGCTGTCTAATGGTTGTGAGATAACTGGTGATGTCACATTTGAAGCAGGAAATGGCGAAATTTGGATTGAAAAATCAACTCAGATTCATGGGAAAGTGATAGGCGGTAAGATCTTCTCTACCTAACCTATTACTATATGAAGCTATCTGCAGCCTGTAAAAAACACAAGCCACGTTATTTGGTTTTTCAACTTATAGCTAGAAGGCTGAATGATAAAAATAAGTGGCAATATTGATAAAGGTAATTTCCATGTTTAGGCTAAAAAAAATAATTGAATGGCTCACAGGTGCAGGTTTTACATTCTTATGTATCTCTTTAGTTTTTCAATACTGCACGGGCAGTGTTGATGTTATTTTTGAAAAACCAATAGATAATCAATATGAGTTTTACTTGGAAAATACAACCCCTTTTGACCGAGTTATTGAAAAATTCAGAATTGATCTAGCCCCGACTTCACGGACACCCTACTAAGAGAGTAAAATTCTCTTAACATGAGGTGTAAAAATGAACAAAAGCAACCCAATCAAAAGAAAGAAACAGCAAAAATATAGCCCCCAATTTAAAGATCAAGCCCTAGAGCGAGCTGAAAAAGAAGGCATAGCGCAGACAGCTAAAGATTTAGGCGTATCAGAATCGCTGCTGTATTCATGGCGGGCCAAACAAAAGCAAGGTGGCGCGCCGTTAGAGTATCAAAAGCTTCAGCAGGCTGAAATGGCGCGACTCAAGCGTGAAGTTGATCGACTAGCGGAGGAAAACGCCTTCTTAAAAAAAGTGGCCACGTACTTCACAAAAGAATCGAAGTGAGGTACGCCATGATCAAGGAAAATATCAGTCATTTTTCAGTGAAAATGATGTGCAGGCTGCTGTCAGTGTCATCAAGCGGTTATTATGATTGGCGTAATCGCCCGCTATCAAAACGAGCGCAAGAAAATGCGATTTTAGCAGCTAAAATAAAGTCTATTTTTGATGAAGGAAAAGAAAGATCTGGTGCCAAGCGCATCGCAAAGAGATTAATGCTGCAAGGTATGCGTGTCAGTCGTCATCGCGTTGCAAGGATTATGCGAGTAAATGGGTGGCGAGCTAAAGCTGCGAAGAAATTTAAAGCGACTACTAACAGTAATCACAAGCTACCCGTAGCACCTAACTTGTTACAACAGAATTTTTCCGAAAACAAGCCAAATGAAAAGTGGGTTTCTGACATTACCTATATTTGGACAGAAGAAGGCTGGCTATATCTGGCGATTGTGATGGACTTGTATTCACGAATGGTTGTTGGTTGGTCAATGTCGGAACGTATGACCATGCAATTAGTTACCGGCGCACTACAAATGGCGATTTGGCGGCGGAAAAGGCCGCAAGACGTGATTATACACTCTGATCGTGGCAGCCAGTATTGCTCTCATGATTATCAGAAATTACTCGCTGAGAATGGCTTTATTTGCAGCATGAGTAAGCGTGGTGATTGCTATGATAACGCCAGCATGGAGAGCTGGAACCACAGCTTCAAGGTTGAAGCAATTCATGGTGAGAAATTTAAGACGCGTACTGAAGCAAAAAATCACGTGTTTGAATATATTGATGTGTACTACAATCGGAAGCGTCTTCATTCTGGACTTGGCTATTTAAGCCCGGTATATTTTGAAGCGCAAATGGTCGCTTAGCTGAGTGTCCGTTTTTTCGGGGCGAGATCATATTATCATATGACTCTAAAACCGCTGCGTTAAGCGCAATACCATCTCAAGGCCGATGGAGCCTTAAAATAAGCTGTGGAGTTATAATAGGCATCGGTAAATCTAATAAAATTGATTTCATTATAAATAACACGCTTAGCTGTTAGTCTGATTGACTATTGACTTGCATTTCATAAATCAAATTACTTGTGGCGCCTGTAGTGGATAAAATATTTTTATTGATTAGTTCTTTTAGCTCGCGTTGCAGGGTTCTGCGTGTCACGTCAGGACAAATAGCTTCAAACTGTTGAATGGTAATGCCACCATGTTTAGCAATATATTCGATTGCTAATTTTTGTCTATCAGATAAATGATGCTGCCTTGCCAAAAGGTCTTGTTCTATTGCCTGCTTACCGATTTTTTTCACTTCTTGCAATTGAGTGGATAATCCACAGACAAAGTATTCCACCCATTTCGTCATATCCATATTTTGTTCACGGACGCTTTGAATCGCTTCATAATAATCTGCCCTATTGCGGTCGTAATATTCACTAATGGTAAATAGCTTTTTGAAATCATACCCTTTTTGGTATAAACAGAGCGTTGATAACAATCGTGCTGTTCGGCCATTTCCATCTAAAAAAGGATGAATATGTACTAGCTGAAATTGCGCGATACCCGACATTAAAACGGGATGAATTTCAGCCTCAAGGTTTATCCAGTCGATTAATTCACGCATTAGCTGGGGCACTTCGAACGCGGCTGGTGGCGTATAAATAACTTCTTTTGTTTTGGAATTCACAACGTAATTTTGAATATTTCTATAATCACCTGGAGTTGCAGCATCTCCTCTCGCCCCTTCTACAAGGCGCTTGTGAATTTCTCTAATTAACCCTTCGGTAATAAGCTCACCATCACCCACATAGCCTGCTACCAAATCAAACGCTCGTCGGTAGTTTAATAGTTCTTTGGTATCATCTGGATTAGCTGCTGCAAGGTGCTCTCCTGCCCATAATTGCTTTGATTGCTCTAAGGTAAGCTGAGTGCCTTCGATATGTGTTGTATGGTACGCCTCAAGAATTAAGGCTTTATTTTGCATCTTAGCAACCCATTCATCTGAAAGAGTAGCTGCCTCTAAAAATCCGCGGGCTCGTTCTATGGTCGTGAGTGTATTTGCAATTGAATTGGTAATTGTAAATTTTGGTCTAAACATTAAAATGACTCCTTGTTGCTTCTATCTTACAATATGTCATAAGAATGTCGCAAGATATGTCGCAATTATGTCACAAGATTTGTCGTGAGAATGTCTTAAGAGCTGATGGCGTTACAAATTATACGACGGGATTGGGTTCAATTCCCAAGGTAACACTCGATAAAGTGGGGCCTATTTGGGGGCTTTTTCAAAAAACACATTGAGATAATTATTTATTATCAATCAATTACATATCCAATGTTATGGACGCCGCCCCACCATATTCTGATACAATAACATCCTAAATTATCCTAACACCCTTTATTTAAAGGGGGTTTTTATATATCCTATGTCCATTGATGTCCAACTGACACCCCGAACATCCAGTGATCTTAACCCGCTTCCATAGACACGCCTATGCGACAGCTTTACATTGATT
>CAYZRM010000111.1:0-4448 GCA_964480845.1 uncultured Coxiellaceae bacterium
CGGACAAGCCGCGGGACGACAGTTAGCGGGAATCACTGAAAATGGTGGTTGTGTCATTTTGTGTTAGCTGGAGGGGGAGTGATGGGGCTATCTTGCTCACGCTGCCCAAATAAGGTGTATTGGTTAGCTGCAAATTGGTCCCAGTCATTAACTATCTCAGTTTTTTTAAAAGTAGTTGTTTCATCAAGTATTGTTTGTATGGTTGAGCTAAACCGATCTATGGCTTGGATGACTACCTCAGGTTGTTCAATAAAAGCTGTATTCTCTTGTTCTAATGTCGCCGTTTTTATTGTAGCAAGAGACTGCTGTATCTCAACCAGCTCTGCCTCACTTAGGAGGCGGAATAGATTGGTATTTGGATGAGGGTAGTTGAGCATTTCTAATAATTCTTCAGCATTTAAAGAAAAAGTGTTGTTCTCTTCTACTGTTAAACTTTCTATATAACATTCAGCTGCATTTCTGCTCTCAGATAAATAGTCTAATAGCCCTTTAATAAGTGATTTTGTTATTATTTTATTCATCTCTTTCTTTTCATCTGGCTTCATCGTGAATCCAAATAAATTGTTTTCACCCGCATAGATAGCTTGAGTGTTTAACATGCCTTTTGTGAGTACTTCAACATGGTAACCAAATGCATCAAATAGATTCGGCTCATATAGGGTGGCAGGGGGGAAACCTTCTTCAAGTAATAAATAATTTAATAATAAATTAACAAATACACGGCCATTACCATCTGAAAAAGGATGAATGCGTTCTAAGCGTTCAATGGTTTTACCGATAAGGCATAATTTATCTCGGCTATCTTTTAAGGTGGCTATGCTATTGTTGTAATGAGTAAGTGTATCTGTTACTAAAGAAAAGACACTCTGGTTGTAGGGGGTTGTTCCAAGATATAAAATACCTTGTTGTTGTATTTTTTGATAGATAGTAGAAGTAAGATCGGTCTCATTGGTAGGTGCCACTAATTTTTGAACTTGATAATCGGTTGTGGTTTGTTTGGATGATACGAGAAAATAACCTCCTGATAGCTTGTCATCCTCTGATAAATATTTCACTGCTGTTTGCAAAGGTAGATCCTGCCCCCTAATAGTAAATGCTTTTATTTCTCCCTCATTATTTCGATAAATTTGTAAATAACAAGCCTGTTTTAATAGTGAAGTATGGCAAGTATTGCTCTGGCCTTCGGCAACAGCAAGGATTTGAGCTTGGTTCTCTGTGAGGCTCTTTGCTAGATCTTTTGCACCTGCTTCTGTAATGCGATGTATAAAGTAGGGGCTAACTAAAGAGAAAGATGCTTTGTTATTACCTTTTCTAAATTGCCCAGGATTGGCCGTAATTTTTTCGACATTTTGTGTTGCTAATGTATGAAGCTTTACAATGAAATCAATTGTTAATGCTTTTCGATCGTTGCTGTATTTCAATTGTTTTAAGCAGTACTGCCAAGCTAAAAAAAAGGCCGCAATAGAATTGGGTTCTCTGCCTTCATAATCTTTCCAACCTGTTGGGTCTGGAGTGGCCCGCATTTGAGGTACTGTCGCGTAAAGACGACCATCAACCAGTAAGCGCCATTGTTGAAGTAGTGGGTAGCTTGACTCAAATTGTGTTAAGGCTGCTTGTTTAGTCGTATAGCAGGGTGGGTCGTTCGGGCTAATTAATTCTTTTTGGCGGTCAGATAGCATATTATTTTTCTTATTATTTATTATGATAGTAATTTAGATGTCGTGGTCTTATAAAGTGCAAAATTTGCGCATATCGGTATGATATTTGATCTTTTAGACATGCGCAACTATTAGAAAATATTAATCAAAAAACTTGGTAAGTAGTTCAGTATAAATGCTTGTTAATTCAACAACATCAGCTAAAGAGGCATGCTCATTTACTTGATGTGCTGTTGCATGCAATACACCAAGCTCTACCAGTTCAGCGCCAGTTGGTGCGATAAATCGGCCATCAGAGGTACCTCCACCTGTGGATAGCCTTGTTTCACGACCAGTAGCTATTTTGACAGCATCTAATACGGCTGTGATTAAGCGTCCTTTTTTAGTTAAAAAAGGCTCTGCGCCAACTTCCCATTCAATATCAAAATGTAATTCGTGCTGCTTTAATAAGGCTTCAACGCGATGTTTTAATTCGTCAATGGTGACTGCTGTTGAAAATCTAAAATTAAACGTGATTTCTAAGTGCCCTGGAATCACATTTTTAGCACCAGTGCCTGCGTGAATATTAGATATTTGAAAGGTAGTGGGTGGAAAATCGTCATTTCCTTGATCCCATTCTGTATGGCTCAATTCATGTAAAAATGCGGCAGCTAGATGAATGGGATTTCTTGCCAAATGAGGATGGGCAACATGGCCTTGTTTACCGTGTATCATTAGCTTTCCATGTAGAGAGCCACGCCTGCCAATTCTAATTTGGTCTCCTACCGCTTTATCACTACTAGGTTCGCCTACCACGCAATAATCAATTTTTTCACCGCGGGCAGTCAGTACATCCACTACTTTTTTTGTACCATCAATGGCAGGGCCTTCTTCATCGCTAGTGATCAAAAAGGCAATGGAGCCAGGGAGCGTCGCGGGTTTTAAAGCAATAAATTGTTCAACAGCAACAATGAAAGCAGCAATCGCTGCTTTCATATCAACAATGCCGCGGCCATATAATTTTTCATCTCTAATCATTGGTTGAAACGGAGGGGAGGACCAATCATTCAATGGGCCGGTAGGGACGACATCTGTATGGCCTGCAAATACAAATAAAGGTTCTTCTGTGCCTAAACGTGCCCATAAATTATCTACTTCACCAAAGCGCAGGTGTTCACACTTAAATCCCAGCGAAGTTAGTCGGTCTGCAATGATTGTTTGACAGCCTGCATCATTCGGTGTGACAGATGGGCAGCTAATTAACTCGCTTAAGAGTGTAATGGCCGGGTGAAGAGTTAAATTATTAGGCATCCTGTTTTCTCCTAGTCTATATTTCTTAGTAGTTCATTCAGGCTGGTCTTTTCACGAGTTTTTGCATCAACTTGTTTAACAATAACAGCGCAGTAAAGGCTGTATTTCCCATCAGCGCTAGGAAGATTACCTGAGACCACCACAGAGCCGGCAGGAATGCGACCATAAGTAATTTCACCCGTTTCACGATGGTAAATGCGGGTGCTTTGACCTATGTAGACCCCCATAGAGATGACGGAGCCTTCTTCAACAATAACGCCTTCAACAATTTCTGAGCGTGCTCCAATAAAGCAGTTATCTTCAATAATAGTTGGGTTGGCTTGCAGAGGCTCTAGCACACCGCCTATGCCCACACCGCCTGAAAGGTGAACATTTTTACCAATTTGAGCGCATGAACCGACGGTTGCCCAAGTATCTACCATGGTGCCACTGTCAATATAGGCACCAATGTTGACGTAAGACGGCATTAAAACCGTGTTGGGTGCTATAAATGAGCCTGTTCTGATAGTTGCGGGCGGTACAATGCGTACGCCACCAGCAACAAAATCTTCATGAGATTGTTGTTGATATTTTAAGGGGACTTTATCAAAGTAGGTTGCACCATCTCCTTGTATGACTTGATTATCATGGAGGCGGAAGTAGAGTAACACCGCTTTTTTTAGCCATTGGTGAGTTTGCCATTCGCCATCTATTTTTTCGGCGATTCTGAGTTTGCCGGTATTTAGTAGGTCGATTATATCTTGTACTGCATGTTTAATTTCTAAAGAGGCATTTTGGGGGGTAAGGGTTGTTCGATTTTCAAATGCCTGTTCGATAATTGCTTGTAATGATTGCATAAACTGTCCTTCATAAAGTTAGGCTTATAGTGACGAGTTGGTGCCTAATTTGTCAAGTTTAGGGGGTGGTGATGGCAAATCTGGTTGTTTATTAAATTAGTATTATCGTTGTTTATTTAATCATTTTATCGTAAAATGCGCCACATTTTGCATTTGTATTGGGGTGGTGAAGCTATTATGCAATCGTCTACTGGTGGATTATGCAGGTAAGCTAAACGCTAATTCTGCGCATGACAAATACTCCATTCATTCTTCGATATTTAATGCTGCCATCAATCCTGAATTTTCTGCGGGTGAGAAAAGAAAGGCTGTTACCGCCCTGCAAGCAGTTATTTCAGGCGATATGCCACCATCTTCGCTTCAGCCACATATTAAGGTATTAGAGAATGGTGAGTTAGGTAACATTTTCCGGGCAATAAGCGGGATATGTCCAGAGATTGATCTTGATGTTAAGCCGCCGAAAAAAGCCAGGAGATAGCATTGAGTTAGTGGGGAGCGATGTAATCCAACCGCTTGTTATTGTATATAAAAATAAAAAAAGACGAGGTACTTATGTTAGCAAGAAATCAGCAGCGTGTTGATAACAGCCAAGTGATAAATGACATGCCAGTGGAGCTATTATTTGAATTTACCTCTTACTTGCCCCCCCCAAGATTTAGCTATT
>CAYZRM010000112.1:0-4433 GCA_964480845.1 uncultured Coxiellaceae bacterium
TTAGTTATATTGACCAAGCTAATCAAGTCACTCATCATGCCAGTAGTAAGATTTTAGATACACTGAACGGAAAATAAAGAGAGATACCTATTAACCAGCAGTTAAACATCAACAGGATATACTTTGGATTAATCTAACGATTGAAACTGAAAGGCTTTTAATAAGGCCTCCCAGACTAGAGGACGCAAAACCTATCAATATTGCGATCAATCAATCTTTGAATGAAATAAGCAAATGGATGCCTTGGGCATCTGATCCAAGCTTGAAAGCAACAGAAGATTTCATCAGCCGCGGGATACAATATTGGTGTGAATCTCAGCCCAAAGAATTACCCATGATTATCGAATTAAAAACCACTGGAGAAATCATCTCCGCCTCAGGCTTTAATGAAAAAAGCGATTTTTCAGTGCCTATAGCACATTCAACCCTTATTGCAACCAAGACCATCAAAAACATGCTGATCAAAAAACTGGTGTAGCCTTAATATTTGCTCATTGTAGACTCACCCCACCCAATCCATCTCAAGAGATTCAATCTCCTCCACTGCTAATTTTAAATGTGTTTCGAACGGTGTTTTAAACCCTAGACACTTCATGGGTCTATTATTAATAAGCTCCACATACCTATCTAATTCTTCCTGCGTAAGCGCATTAATATCAATTTTGCGAGAGCAATATTGCCTCAACTGACGATTTGCATTTTCAATTCCTCCCTTTTGATAAGACTTATAAGCATCACAAAAGTAAGTTTTTGCAGAAAATACGTCCGCTAGCTGTTCATGCTTTGTAAAAGCTATATCATTATCGAATGTAATTGATTTAACCCTTAATAAGCTGTTTACTTGCTTATGCTCCAACAACGTTTTATTGATAGTAGATGGGCTGCGATTTTCGTTTTTTAATGCCACCAAGTACCTACTTTTACGCTCTCTTATAGTGAAAATATTGGCGCGCTTATCTTGACTAAAGACAATCAAATCCGCCTCCCAATGCCCAAATGTTTCTCGGCTATTTACTACTGAAGGGCGATCATGAATAGATACTCGATTGGGGATCAAAGTACGCTTAGTTTTTCTCCTGGCAATCTTAGGAAAGCGCCGCTTCTGCCTTGAGCGCAGATAAGTATAAAGCTTCTTCTCTAGCCCTTGGGGGCTGAAAATATAAGCGTAAATTGATTCATGGCAAATATAAGCGCTATGAGATCCCTGCTTTAATCGCCCAGCTATTTGTTCTGGGCTCCAACCCAGCTTCAGCTTTTCCTCAACATGATTTAATAAAAACGGGCTTTTCTCTATTTTAGGCTGATAGTGAGATCTACGCTGCTCTGTTTTGTATTGAGCCAGCAAAACAATATAACCCAAACGACCTTCTTTATTTCTTTGGACTTCACGGCTAATAGTGGATTTATGCACCCCTAATAAGGAGGCAATTTGAGATTGATTTAAACCCTGGCACATTAGCCTGCCTATTAACTCTCTATCTTCCACCATTAATCTTCTAAACTTTTGTCCCATATAATCTTCCAACTATAAATGCCTGAATTATAGCCAGGGTTGCAATGAATTCTAGAACACAGGTATGTTTGAAACTGGGTACTGGATTAATGCCAAGCATGCAGGAAATGGCTTTATTACTGAAGCAGTCATTGCAATTACAAGATTGGCATTTGAGTATTTTTCTGCTGTTCGTGTTCAAATCTGTGCGCAAAAAGAAAATATAAAAAGCATTAATGTCGCTAAACGTGCTGGTTTTGTTGAAGAAGCTATTTTGAAGAATTTTATGTTAGATTGCATATCAAAAAAACCTTGTGACAAAGTTATCTATGCTTGCTATGAAAAAGGAATGCTACCAGATTTAGATTCTTTCAAGGTCACCAATGATAAAAAATATACGTGAGTCATTATACTCCATATAAAACAATCAGCTTAATCATACATTAGATTTATGTGTTTTAGCTTTTTTTCGTCTTAAATAAGTACGGTAAGAAACTGCATCGCCTTTAGTGCTGGGCATGCCCGTGACGGGGTCCACTTTTCTCCCACCTTTAAAAGTGTTATATGAAATTGCATTCGATTTATTGCTTGGCTTACCCGTCTGTGGATCCACCATTTTTCTACCTTTATATACATGGTAAGAAATGGCATTAGGTTTTGAACTAAACTTTCCTGTGACAGGATCAACTTTTCGTCTAGCATTAAATAGAGCTTGGCTAATTGCATCAGCCGCATTACTGGGATTGCCGGTGATTGGATCTACTTTTTTTCGGGAGTAGTATTGGCTACGAGTAATAGCGTCTACTGCATTACTTAATTTTCCAGTCACAGGATCTACTCGTTTTCTTCGATAAGACGTAGATAAGCTAATAGCATTGGATTTAATACGATGGTTGCCAGTTTTAGGGTCCACTTTCTTATTCATAGCAACCACATTTCGTATCATGCGGTTGCTCGGCATACCAACAATTAATAATCATTACTTAGCTCTGATGGATTTTTTTGGTGCTGTAAATTTAATATGTAGCCCTAAAGCCATCGCTATTTTTGCAACCGTAATAAAGCTGGGATTTCCATCCTCAGACAGTGCTTTATATAATCCCTCGCGTGAAATATCCGCATCTCGCGCTAATTGGCTAAAATTACGTGCTCTAGCAATCACTCCTAATGCTCGCATAATAACAGCTGGATCATCACCACTTTCTTCCATAACAGCATCAAGGTATGCAGCAATATCTTCCTCGGTTTCTAAATAATCAGCGCTATCATAATGTGTTAATTTATTCATCAGTATTTTTCTCCCATTCGTCAGCAAGACGTATCGCCTTTTTGATGTCATTCTTTTGTGTCGATTTGTCTCCGCCACATAACAACACGACAATTGTTGTACCGCGATTACAAAAATAAATACGATAGCCAGGACCACAATCAATGCGCATCTCAGACACACCTGAACCCACCGATTTAACATCGCCTACATTTCCAACGGCTACACGATCAAGCCTAGCTAAAATACGGGCTCGCGCCTGCCTGTCCTTGAGATGTCGCAGCCAATCATCGAAATCTTCTGTTTTGAATATACTTTTCATGTGTTAACTATAGTTGACAAATATAAAGATGTCAACTATAGTTAACATTATGTGTTTAGATGCTTAGCAAAAGCTACGACATTTCAATTAATTAGATCGAGTTGAAAAAACCCAATGTACGCGATGGGCGCTGGAAAACTGTAAACATTGGCATCAGCTATATTGACCAAGCTAATCGAGTAACGCATCATGCTAGCGCCAGCATACTAGATACATTGAATAGAAAATAAGCACAAGATAACACCTAGCTATATATCACCATTAAATTGAGAGTATTAAAATGACGCATGAGAGTTTTGGACAAGGCAAATATTACTATTTTCGAGACCACAACTACTCTGGTGGCTGGGGCGTTAAATTAGAAGGTAGCGATACCATTGTCGCACAAGTCTGTGATAAAAATTATGCTGGCCTCATCGCTGATCTCTTAAACCGCTTTGGCGCTGAATATGATCTTCTAACTTTTTTGGAAGACGAATTGAGAAAGCAACCATAGCATCATCATGCACAGAATAATTTTGTGCCCCCTAATGCCACATCCCATTTTTACCGTCTGAGAGAATAATGCAAACAGGTTACCTCTATGTATTAGTACATCCTTCTGATCCTTCACTCTACAAGATAGGACAAACTACCCGCGATCTGACGGAACGACTGCATGAGCATAATAATGATTATGAAGAATACACAGGCAAGCTTGTTAAAGAGACTGGGCAGTCATGGAAAATAAAAACCTATATTGAAGTGCCTGACCCCTATTGGGCAGAATCAGTTTTTTGGGGCTCAACACCACTAGCAGATATTCCTTATTTAAATGGAATTGAGATTCAACACATGGAATGGGCTTGGGTTGAGAAAGGCCTTAATGCTGCAAAAAAAGCAGGTTTAAGACCACTGCCGCCAAAAGAATTACCTGATCATGTTTATAGCTATACGGCGTGGATGAAAAAACGACTAGAAGGACGCGATATTATTCTTTTAGGAAATGTCAGAAGCAAGACTGGAAAAACAACTTTTAGATGCAGCAATGGTCACGAGTGGCGAACACGGCCTATTGAGGTTGCAGAAGGTCAAGGCTGTGTCACATGCGGGATAGGGAAAAGGGATTTTGATGAAATAAGACGTATACATAAAGCCTATCTCTATTTGCTAATCCACCCTGATAAACCAGGATTTATCAAAGTAATATTGGTGCATAATACATCTGGCCTTTGCCTTGAAGAAGATGGCTGGATGATACATCGCTACCGAGATGTTGAGGAAGGTCCAGCTTTGGCTCAATCACTCATCTGGGAACTATCAGCAATTCCCGCCAACCCTATAAATGCACCTATGTTAGCCATTTGCCTGCT
>CAYZRM010000113.1:0-4379 GCA_964480845.1 uncultured Coxiellaceae bacterium
AGAGATAAGGCATGAATCCTGGATTACGTGACTACTTAGCACTTTGTAAAGTGCGTGTGGTTTTATTGATGTTATTAACTGCTTGGGCTGGCATGTATCTAGGCGCGGAAAGTGCTTTGCCTTGGACCTTATGGCTAAATGCAACGCTGGGTATCGCGCTGATGTCTGGTGCAGCAGCGGCCTTGAACCACATTATTGATCATCGCATGGATGCCATCATGGCTCGCACCAAAAATCGCCCGCTGCCAACCGGCAAGGTATCTATACGTCAAGCCAGTATATTTGCGGGTCTTATTGGTTCCGCAGGATTTTTCATCCTCTGTGCTGGTGTCAATACGCTAACAGCTATTCTTACCTTATTAACAGCAATTGGCTACTCTGCCATTTACTCTATCTATCTTAAACGTGCCACCTCTCAAAATATTGTGATTGGTGGTTTATCAGGCGCTATGCCGCCATTACTAGGCTGGACAGCAGCAACAGGACATCTTGCTCCCCAGGCTTGGCTGTTAGTGTTGATTATCTTTACTTGGACCCCAGCCCATTTTTGGGCACTCTGCATACATCGCTTTGATGATTACAAAAAATCTGCTTACCCTATGCTACCAATTACTCATGGCATCCCTTACACCAAGCTAAATATTGTCTTTTATAGCGTACTAACCGCTATTTGTAGCTTATTGCCCTATGCAGTAGGCATGAGTGGCGAACTATACTTGATCAGCGCTATCCTATTGAACATAGGCATGCTGTGGTATGCACTAGCATTACAATTTGCAAAAAAGGATAATGGTATTGCCTTAAAAAGCTTTCATTATTCGCTAATTTATCTGACAGGTATCTTTTTGATGATGTTAATTGACCATCATTTAATGTTGACATAATACCGAATAATATCAACTCCTTAATAATCCAAGGGGTTAGCAATGATCATTGATTTGACACCCTCTTTTTTGCTCACTATACTGAAATATGGTTGATTTTATTCATCCATCAGGAGTGAATATAAACATGAGCAAACATGGGCAAACGCTATCATTGCAAGAACGAGAATCCCTCATCCTTAACTATCCGCTGTTTTGCTTGCTTCAACCACAGGAAGTAAGTGCTCTAGCGGTCGCTTTCGATGAAATCGCGGTAGATGAGGGCTACACCATCACACAACAAGATACTGTCGTCGATAGTATCTTCTTAATTGCAAATGGTCACGCACAGGTGGAACGCACCATCTCTACCGTGGAGGGCACCCAAGTTATCCCTGTCGCCAAGCTAAAGAAAGGTGACGCCATAGGCTTATCAGAAAAAGGGATTTATTCCCAGGTTGGTACACGCACTGCCAGGGTGACAGCCGCCTCCGCCATGACACTACTAACACTAGGCATTCAAGAATTTCATCGCTTCCTAGAAAAACCAACCGTGGCTTATCCTGCTTTAAAAAATATGACAGAAAAGATTCTACTCATGCAATTCATACGGTCTTCCCATATCTTTGAGCATCTAAGAAAAGATGAAGTTCAACAATTAGCCCACGATATTCAAAAGATTAAAATACAAGAAAAGAAAGTTCTATTTAGCGAAGGAGACGAAGCTGATGCTTGCTACTTCGTCTTATCAGGACAAATAGCCATCAACACCATGCAAAACAACCAAAATATAACCTTAGCTACGTTAGGCGCATCTAGCTTACTGGGTGAGGGCTCTTTACTTGAGCAAGGCCATCGCAATGCAACAGCAATCGCATTAGAAGAAAGCGAGTTATTTGTCATACACAAGTCACAACTGCATTTTTTAAATACTAATAATACATTGCAAAACCATGCTGATGAGAGTCGCATTTATCAAATACGGCCCATCAAAAATAAAGTAATGGATAATTCTATAGAAAATGATAATGTTTTAGATAAGACACTGATCTCCAAAACAGAAAATATCATTTGGGGTAATCTTAATAATCACCTCACACTGGGTGATCTATTAGATCAGTATCAAGATACTATCCCTAATTTAACCATTATGGATTTATATAAAACCGCCTTAAACATGAAACAGCGAAAACTCATCATTTTTCAAGATGAGACAAGCAAACAGGCTCACGGAATTAAACTATTATTTAAAAACTTATTAAACAAATTAACATCAAACACTAGTTTTAAGGATTAAACTAGCTGAGGATAGAAGGATGAAAATAGGCTGCCATCGTTTGTATCTGCTCATTGTCGCTACCATTACTCTGTTCGGTTGCGACCATGAGCAGAAAGTTTCAGCACCTGGCTACCTAGATGCAAAATACACTTATATATCGGCCAGCTTTAGCGGCACACTAAGAACACTTAATGTACAGCCTGGTGATCAGGTTAAACAAAATCAACCGCTTTTTACCTTAGAAACCCTTCCCGAAAGTGCCGATCTGCAAGCAGCAAAAGCACGTTGGCAAGAAGCCAAGGATCAAATAGCTAAATCTAATGCTGAACTAGCACTCAAACAAGCAGATTTCTCACGTCGCCAACGACTTTATCAACGAGAAGTCATTTCCAAAGAAGAATTTGAATCTAGCCAAGCTGGATATTTACAAGCACTATCTCAAACAAAAGCTCTGCAGGCCAACTTAGACGCTCGCAAAGCTGATGTAGAAAAATATCAATGGGCAACACAGCAAAAAGCAATTACCTCGCCTTTCAGCTCTACTGTATTTGACACTTACTTTTCCAAAGGCGAATACATTGCAGTAGGTCGTCCCGTGCTGAGTTTACTTGAAGAAAACCATCTAAAAGTTGTCTTTTTTATTCCACAGGCTTACTTTAGCCAAATCCATTTAAAACAAGCTATTCAAGTTACCTGTGATTATTGCACGCCATTTAATGCAAACGTTAGCTACATTTCTAATAAAGCAGAATTTACTCCACCTGTCATTTACAGCACCGAAGAAAAAGCAAAACTTGTTTACCGAATAGAAGCTATCCCTGACAAAAAAAATGCTGAACAGCAATTAAACTCTGGTCAACCTGTCACCATTACCTTCACAGTGAAAAAAGTGTCATGACAATTGATGACTCTAAACTAATTATAGACGTCCATCACCTGAGCAAACGATTTAAAGATAGCACTGCCGTCTCAGATGTAAGCCTGCAAGTAAAATATGGCGAAATATTTGGCTTCCTAGGATCTAATGGTGCGGGTAAAACAACAACGATTCGCATGCTATGTGGCCTGCTAACACCTGATACAGGCAAAGGCACCTGCTTAGGATACGACATTATTAAAGAATCTGACAAAATCAAAAAAAATGTCGGCTATATTCCTCAATTTTTTGGTCTATATAAACAATTAACCGTCTATGAAAATCTAATGCTAATTGCTGAGTTATATGGCGTGCTAAATCGTAAAGCGAAAATAAATTCCGTGCTAGACCAACTGAACTTAACCTCCAGACGAAACCAATTATCCGGCTCATTATCTGGCGGATGGAAACAGCGTGTTTCGCTTGCTGCAGCACTAGTACATGATCCTTTTTTATTGATACTAGATGAACCAACTGCTAGCGTTGACCCCAAAACAAGGAGGGATTTTTGGGAAATCATGCATAACCTTTCTTCAGAAGGAATGACCATATTACTCAGCTCACACAATATGGATGATGTACAACGCTGCAATCGTATTGCCTATATCAGTAATGGCCGACTACTAATGCATGGGAAAATTGATGATATTATTGAACAAGTCAACTTAAGCACATGGAAAGTAACAGGTAAGAACTTAGTATTACTTGCTGAACAATTACAAAAACATACCCAAATAGAGCAAGTTGTAACATTTTATGATGCTCTGCATGTGAGCGGACAAAACCCAGATATCTTAGAAAAAGCAATCGAGCCTTATAAAGACAATCCCAACTTTACCTGGGAAAAAACCAATGCAAAATTAGAAGAAGTATTTATCTGGCTATCTAAATCATCAAAGCCAACGGGGCAAAAAGATGATTAACATACAATATACTTTATTAAGAATATGGGCTGTGTTGAAAAAAGAAGCCATTCTAGTAAGCCGTGACATTACTACCTACTTATTCCTGATCATTATCCCTTTCTCAGAATTGATCCTATTCGGCTACACTATCAATACAGATGCAAAACATCTACCAGCTATCGTTGTCACTCAAGATCACTCATCGATTGTCAATAATCTTATCGCCAGCTTCAAAAATACGGATTACTTTGACATCCAAACTATCACTGACGATCAAGATCTTGCAAAAAAAGCCTTGGATGACAATAAAATACAATTCATTATTAACATACCGAAAAATTTCACCAGGGATTTTGTTCGTGATGAGAAACCTCATCTGTTAGTGCAAGGTGACGCTAGTGATCCGGTAGCTGTCA
>CAYZRM010000114.1:0-4262 GCA_964480845.1 uncultured Coxiellaceae bacterium
GTTTCGTTACCATGTTTCCTTTACTCAGAGGCAACCCTCATGGAAAAAATCGACCTCCTTATCCATGCCCCCTGGATAATCACCTGCGAAGACCAATCACGCACGCTTAAAGATCATGCACTAGCGATTAAAGATAGTAAAATTTATGCCATCCTTCCTAGCAAGGAAGCAAAACACTTGTATGATGCAGCAAAAGAAGAGACCTACACTCATCATGTTATTACGCCCGGCTTTATCAATAGCCACACGCATTTGGCTATGAATGCTTTTCGGGGATATGCAGATGACCTAGCGCTATTAGACTGGCTCAACAACCACATCTGGCCCGCTGAAGGTAAATGGGTCAATGATGAGTTTGTCTACGATATGTCACAACTAGCTATCGGTGAAATGATACGTGGTGGCACCCTTTGCTTTAATGATATGTATTTTTATATGAAAGCAACCGCACGTGCTGCCGAAGAAGCCTGCATACGTGCTCACATTGGCATGAATATTATTGATGTACCAACCAGCTTTGCCCAGACAATAGAAGAAAATTTTGCTAAAGCAATCGACTTTTATGATATGTACAAACACAATCATTACGTTGTGCCAACGATGGCGCCTCATTCCACCTATACCGTTTCAATTGAAGACCTAGCAAAGGCAAAATTATTAGCTGATGATTACCGATTAAAAGTTAATATCCACTTACAAGAATCGGCTAATGAAGTGGAGCAATCACTCAAACTGCATGGTAAACGTCCATTACAACGCCTATATGATATTGGATTCATAGACACCAACACCATTGCCATGCACATGACACAAATTGACGACAACGACTTTAGAATTCTACAAGAAACAAGACCTAGCATCGTGCACTGCCCTGAATCTAACATGAAATTAGTTAGTGGTGCCTGCCCTATTCAGACTTTGCATCAAATAGGTATTAACGTTGCCCTAGGCACCGATGGTGCGGCCAGCAACAATGATTTAGATATGTTTGGTGAAATGCGCACAGCCGCCTTTCTAGGGAAATTGACTGCACAAGATCCCAAAGCTGCTTCAGCTGAACAAATCTTAAAAATGGCAACAATTAATGGCGCAAAAGCATTAGGCATTGATCATTTCACTGGCTCGTTACAACCAGGAAAATCCGCGGACTTTATTACCATTGATATGGATGAATTAGCAACACAACCGCTCTATCATCCCATATCACAGCTAGTCTATGCTACATCCCGCAACCAAGTGACAAATGCCTGGGTCATGGGTAAGCAATTAATGAAAAACAGAGAACTACTCACACTCGATGAGCATGCACTGCTCAAAAAAGCAAAAAAATGGCAGGGAAAAATATCATCTCAGTAGAGAGGAATGACAGGAAGAGCTGACAGCCGTCGCTACATAATCCGCTACGGCAGGATGCTCTTTCATAATACTCTTTACTTAATTGAATTATAAAATAAATCATAAAAAAAGTGACGCCCTCCCACATATCGCATACCCACTATACTATAATGAGAATAAAACCATAATGAAGCTAACACACTCCGAACGGGCATATTAATGGACAGCCATAGAAAAACAACATCAGAACGCATACAAGACATCATGCAGAGTCTTGAGAAAAAGGCCAGAGCACTTATTCCTTTTTCTTCAAATTTACTCGTGGGCGACAGAAGAAAAACACACCTACTAATGGTGTTTAATCGCCATAAATCCACCAAAGAAACCAAGAAGCACCTCTCACCAACACTCTCTAGCAATCTTACCTCTTGCATCACTGATCAGGATTTAATAATTCAACATCCGAATGGGACCACCCCTACTTACCTTGATGCTAATACCTTATTCGCCAAAATAAGCAAATACCCCTACAGAATATCCAGCAAAGAGCGCAAGAATAAAACACTAAAAAATGATCTGGAAATAACAGAAAATATAGTAAAAAATGCCGTTAATAATCGCGTAGGAAACTGCCACGAATTAACTAGCTTACTCTATCTCATGCTAAGAGAGTTAAACCCAAAACCTGGGTTAACGATAAGATATGAAATCATGCTAGTAGCAGGAAGAGCTGATCATGAGTTTATTATCATTAACAGAGATCCCAATTCCAACCCCAATAACATGCATACCTGGGGACCCGAGGCACTCATTTGTGATCCATGGCTGAGAGAAACTGTCAACGTAAGTCACCAACTCAAACAACATCCTGAACACCAAGCAAATATCATTACATTTTTGCTTGTCTATAGAGATGAACCTTGGGAAATCACCTTAACAGGAAAAGTTAATGATTCATCTCCACATTCAGATCATTGGTATAAGAAAAACAAAGCATTTTTTATCGATCGCCACCCAGAACAGTTGCCGGATGCACAGCATGCAGAGCAAATTGATAAGCAGGTGACCACACTATTAATTGCTGTCAAGCAAATGCAAATTGATATTGTTGCTGCGTTATTAAATTACGGCGTTAATGCCAATCCACCAGGCATGATTACACCACTGATTTATGCTGTTGTTATGAGTAAAGAAAATATGGAGATACGAGCCAAAGTAGTCGAACTACTGCTAAAAGCAGGCGCAACACCTCATCAACAAACCCCTTCTGGCCAGTCATTACTAGACTATACAGAACAACATCAGCTTAATGAGCTCAATATATTGCTTCAAAATGCCACCTATACCTATCCCAAACCCTAGTCAAATAAGAATATTAATCATTTAAAATCAATCAGTTAAAAATATTAGCCACTTTTTACATTTAACTATTATTAAAAACCAGATATACTGCGGGCCGCTTAATTTGAACTTAACACTGAGGAGCTACCATGCCTATTGAACGTACCCTGTCCATTATTAAACCTGATGCTGTTGCTAAAAACGCAATTGGCCAAATCATTGCTCGTTTTGAAAAAGGTGGTTTACGTATTGCTGCCGCTAAAATGATGCACCTAACCAAAGCACAAGCCGAACAATTCTATGCCGTACACAGCGAACGTCCATTTTTCAATGGCTTAGTATCCTTCATGAGCTCAGGCCCAGTGTTAGTACAAGTATTAGAAGGTGAAAATGCAATTGCAATGAATCGCCAAATTATGGGCGCAACCAACCCTAAAGATGCAGCAGAAGGCACTATTCGTAAAGATTTCGCTGATTCTATTGATCACAATGCTGTACATGGCTCCGATGCACCTGAAACCGCCAAAGAAGAAATTGCATTTTTCTTTAAACCAGAAGAAATTTGTGCGCACGTTGCAACAGCAGAGTTAGCATAACATGACTATTTCGCCGACAGAAAAAATCAATTTATTAGGCATGGACAAGAAAGCCATGCGGACGTTTTTTGAAAGTGTCGGCGAAAAGCCTTATCGCGCTGATCAAATTTTAAAATGGATACATTTTAATGGTGTACAAGATTTTAATTTGATGACGAATATCAGCAAGGATTTACGCGCGAAACTAAGCGAAATCGCAGAAATAAAGCTACCAGAAGTCCTATTTGAAAAAGCAGCAAAAGATGGCACGCATAAATGGGTGCTAAAAATGTTCGATGGCAACTGCATTGAAACCGTCTACATCCCTGAAAAAACACGAGGCACTTTGTGCATATCATCTCAGGTTGGCTGCATTCTCAACTGTGATTTTTGCTCCACAGGCAAACAAGGGTTTAATCGCAATCTAAGCACGGCTGAAATCATAGGCCAACTATGGATTGCGGTACGCAAGCTTTCTAAAGAAAATGGCTTGCATGATCGCGCCGTTACTAACGTGGTCATGATGGGTATGGGCGAGCCGCTATTAAACTTTGACAACGTCGTCCCTGCATTAAACTTAATGCTAGATGACTTTTGCTACGGCCTATCTAAACGCCGCGTTACCGTTAGTACAGCAGGCGTGGTACCAGCCATTTACGACCTGAGAAAAGTAACTGATGTGGCATTAGCGGTCTCCCTACATGCACCTAATGATGAGCTACGAAACAAAATCGTACCGCTTAATAAAAAATATCCTCTAAAAGAACTGATGGCAGCTTGTCGCGAATACTTCGCTGATGATCCAAGGCGCACGATTACCATGGAATACGTCATGCTAAAAGATATTAACGATAAGCCTGAACATGCTCGCCAGCTCATTAAGCTACTAGAGGGTGTGCCAGCAAAAATGAATTTAATTCCCTTCAATCCCTTCCCACACACGGATTATGAACGCTCCACTGACGACGCGATTGCTAAGTTTGAAGAAATCTTAATGCGTGCTGGCCTAAT
>CAYZRM010000115.1:0-4205 GCA_964480845.1 uncultured Coxiellaceae bacterium
GAGAATCAATGTAAAGCTGTCGCATAGGCGTGTCTATGAAAGCGGGTGAAGATCAGGGCATAACTTATTTTACTACAAAAGCGATTAGCATAGGAAAAAATAGGTTAGTAATAAGGGGGTTACCAACCTGAATAATTAATCCTGCTGCTTTGCTCGATTGAATAATTCTTGAAGGGTCGCTTCGCAGGTGTTTATTGAATTCTCAATGGTCCCAGAATTATAAAAGTTATTGAACTCATTGAAGTCATTTTCAATACACTTTAAATGTGAGCGATATTTGTTGATGATTGATCGTTTTGACTCGTCTATATCATCCTTGTCTTCATCCAAAATTTTCTGTAATTGATTGAAATTTTCATGCTGTTCTTGTAGTAAAGGGGAGGATAATTGCATAAATTTATTGATGAATGTGTCTTTATCATTCTTATATTGTTCTGCTGCAATTTTAAAATTGACGCAGGGCTTTCTAATCTCGAAGAAAATATCCAACATTGCTTCTTTATCTGTTAATCCTTTTAGTTGTTTGGCATGAGCCATAAGGTTGGCATATTCTGAAAATATTAGCGTTAGATTTTCTTTCACCGTATCAAGACGTTTATTAACGCGTTTTAGTTTTGCTGTGAGCGGTAAACAACGATTTTTTAAGACCTTATTGAATGCCGAAATATTTTCCATCATACACCTCATGTGGCCAATATTCTTATTATAACAACAAGCAAGGATACTAGGGGTCTCTTAAATTAATTAACCCCTAAGTATTTGAAACTACATAATGTTACAGCCACCGCTGCTCTTCTTAGGCTTTTTCTGAGCGGGTAACGGTTGGTCATTAGCAGGTGTATGAGTGAAGTGAGAGTTTTTATTAGAGGACACGACTGATTTATCAGTCTTTGCAGATAAATCCTGAGCTTTTTGGAAACGAGCAGAGCTCTCTAGGGCTCGCTCAACAACAGCTTGGTAACCTACTAGATTTTGTGGAGCCATTTCTTCAAATTTGTTAAATCCGACAAGTATTTTTGCGTAAGTATCTTCTAGAACATCCATCACTTGCTTATGATACCCAGCATCTGACGGGATCATTTTCACCGTACCTAATGTATCAATTTGCCTTCTCACATCAGCTAGCAGAGCATCCTTTTTGTCGTAATAGTTATGAATAAACGCTTCATCTACACGTAACTGTGCATATGCACCAGCAACTACGCTATTCATTTGAGTAATCGTCTCAAGTCTAATACGAAGTAAATCAGGAGATAATCTCTTTTTTTGTAGCTGCTCTTCACAAAACTCTACATCACCCACTATCATTGCGGCTGTGGTATTTAAGACAGCTAGATTTTCGGTGACTGTATCCATTCTAATAACGACTTTTTCTATTTTGGCATATAAAGGGTTATATTTTTCCTTTATCTGAGTATCTAATTCGCTTCGTGTGATAGGCATCTATATTCCCCTTAAGTTATTCATTTATTGAATATTTTTCTAAATAAAACTCTATATTAAACACATTTTGATCAATTAAGATTATCATAGTGTAAAGAGAACAATTAAATTGTTCAAGAAATAGCTCATAAGATCAGTATTACACATTTAAACGAGGATGTGTGTCATGGATAAAGATGAGAGTAAGCTATCTGACGATCAATTAACGGCTGGTGGTCAAGAAAAGTCTTTAAGAGAAGCAAAGCGAACACATAACGCCCTCGTGTCTATTGTAGAACATGATAAATTTATTTTGTTAATCCTATCAAATTTTATTAAAGACAAAAAAGCTAGAGAAGAATTTTATCGTGCACTTGAAAATTATTACAGCCATTTGAAAGGTATAAATGAAGCAATATATGATCATCCAACTACACATGCAGATAAAACCAATTATTCAGTATTAGAAGAAAAGTTAATTGCTTTACTTGAACGAATAAAAGATGAAATCAAGAATCTTGACCGTCAAATTAATACCTTGTCTCAAGAAATACAACAGCATTTAATATTAAAGGCTGAATTAGAAGAAAAAATAAAAAGCTTTGGTTCTCATGCATTTTCTAATTTAGCAAATTATGATTTGTACCATTCATCTAATATTGGTAAACAACTAACATTGGAAGAATTCTGTGCGCTAGGTAAAATAATTATCGACCAAGCAATTAATCAAGCTGGTATGGGGAAGTCATTGAGAGATGTACTGCATTCTATTTTGAAAGATTATTCTGCCTCTGCAAAAGAGTTGAGCAAAGTAGATATTAATGAATTATCAGATTTATTAGTAGCACATGTAAAAGTACAAAGTGGATACAGTGACTACATAAATCAAGTTAAAGAATATGTACATGTGAAGAAAACTGTTGAAGAAAAAGAAATACAGCTATCAATTCTGTCTGAAAAGAAAGGGGCGCTAGTAGGTTTAGTAGACAGTATGCTTGATAGAGCTCCTTCTGTAGCCAGCAGGTTTAATTCAAGCTTTATAGATAAACTCCAAGATAGTTCTTTTGGATTAGCCGATTATAGAAATAGCATGGAAGTAGAAATCGGCATGGAAAGAAGAGATTCTATTGAAGTAATCACGAGGGAAAATATTTCTTCATTACCTGATATCTTTATGGACAAAGAGGCGTTGAAGCAGGGAATAAAAAATTATGATGATCCGTTTTTGGATGATGATTTACCTTTACGAGCAGATAATATCGTCAAAAGTGACACTGATAATGATTTAACAGCATTGGTAAAATTAAAATCAACTCCTATACATTATGATGATCCCTTTGCAGATGAAGCTCCGGAACAGCATGTCGCTAATGACGACGATTCAAATATAAGAAGACTGGGAAGATAGGTTCCATAAATTACGTAAGGTAATAAAGTTTCGATAGACAAATAAAATGAAAATAGATGGAGTTAGAAGCATGAGTATCTTGGAAGATAATACATGTATTTATACATTGAACATGGCAGTACTTAAAGCTGAACTTTCTGCAAAATCGAGAACCGATTTACTGGAATTTATCAAAGGTATCATTTTAGAAATGGATGATGTATACAAATCTTTTGCTGAAATAACACAGCTCCTGCCCGGCACTAATAGCCACGAAAATCTATCCGATTACATTACTCAACTCAGACGTTACAAAGATAAGATTGAATCCTTGAAGAAGGATCAGGATGATAATTTAAGTAAAGTCAGAAATTATAAAAAATTAATTATTACAAAAAATAGTACCGATGTAGATTCAGACACGAATATATTGCTTAATAGAAGTGATGCGGTATTGAAGCAAGATAGTAAACTAGAAAAATTACATAACGATGTACATAGACTAATCGCTGATTGTATTTATAAATATTCGAAGTATTTACCGAATTAGGTTTTTCATAGCGCGCCGCCAAAATCTGGGCCGGTAACTGGCATTACCGGCTTATTTAATTGAGATATGAATTTTCTTTTTTTGAGCTGTTTGAATAGCATGAAAAATATCAAAAAGTGCTTTGCTAGTAGGGTTTCCATTAGGTCCTAACATGCGCATAAGACTTTTTGGATTTTTCTCTAGCATGGCGGATAAAATTTCAAATGAAATAGTAGCATTGATGTAATCGCGTAAAATAGCTTTGCCAAGATCTAGGTCGCCCGTGATAAATTCATTGAGAGCGTCCGTTAGCATGGCATTGCAGAATTCTTTGTCGTGACGAGCACGTGACATGACAGTTGTTTTAAAATCTTTTGTTAATGCCATCATTCACCTCTCTTTTTTCTCTTCTTGTAGTCTTGCCTGTATTCAATAGCTTTAGATATATCCTGTGATTGTTTTTTCTTAGAGCCGCCATATAGTAAGATAACAATTTGTTTGCCATCTTCACCAAAATATATTCTATATCCTGGACCAAAATCCAACTTGTGCTCATAAACGCCTTGGCCAACGCCTTCTGCATTTGAAAAATTGCCAAGCTCTAACTTATATATTGCTTTTGTTATTTTAGCAGCGACAATGCTATTTAGCCCTTTGAACTATTTTTCAAAGGGAGGCATTCCATTGCTATCAACAAACGCAGAAATCTTTACCATAACTTGATAGTAACATAAACGTTACTATTTAGCAATAGGTCTACCTATCACTATCCCCGGCGAATTGCCTCATCCCCCTTGACACCTTAAGACAACATTAAGTACACTACCGCCCATAATGTTTCAAATATACCCAACCAAAAAGATAACA
>CAYZRM010000116.1:0-582 GCA_964480845.1 uncultured Coxiellaceae bacterium
GCTACATTGATAACCACCAGATATTCCCCATCCTAAATTCAAACCCCTCCTTAATTTCACTAACCCGCTGTCATTGCAACAACAAAGGATACATAAGAAGAATACTTAACCTTTAAGATAGAATGATAAGACAAATAATGGAAAAATATCCTGCAATTTATATCATGACAAATCAACCCCATGGAACCTTATATACGGGAGTAACAAGCAATTTAATTAGGCGTATTTATCAACATAAAAACCCAACTACTCTCAGCTTTACTGCAAAATATAATTGTAACCTGCTTGTATATTATGAACTACATTGCGATATGCTAAGTGCGATTGCACGAGAAAAACAAATAAAAGCAGGCTCTAGAAGGAAGAAAATTCAACTGATTGTAAACATAAACCCAGACTGGATTGATTTATACCCAACATTATTCTAGCCTACAACTGTAAATTACCATAATCCACCGTCGCAAATACCCTAGCTTACCGTCATTACGAGCAATCCATACAACATGCAGACACCTATCATAGATTGCTTCGCTACGCTCGCAATGACAAAAAGTGCACAAGAAGAATATTTAACCTCCAAAA
>CAYZRM010000116.1:682-4108 GCA_964480845.1 uncultured Coxiellaceae bacterium
CCATTAGATTAACTTGCTTAACATCATTTTAATCTGCTACCACAAATACCTTAACCCACTATCGCAATACCCTAGCTCACCGTCATTGCGAGCGCAGCGAAGCAATCCATACAACGTGCAGACACCTACCATAGATTGCTTCGCTACGCTCGCAAAGACAAAAAGTGCATAAGAAGAATATTTAACCTCCAAAACCATTAGATTAACTTGCTTAACATCATTTTAATCTGCTACCACAAATACCTTAACTCACTATCGCAATACCCTAGCTCATCGTCATTGCGAGCGCAGCGAAGCAATCCATACAGATCCTGAATATCCATCATGAATGGAGCGTTCCCCTAAATGACGTGAAATAAACATGTTATTAATGTTAGATAACTACCCACCCCTATTTAAAATAGATATAATTTTCTCATTCAAACATAACACATGGAAAGGTTATATGATTAAGTCCCTGCACAACAAAGAAAATGCTCCTTTTCATTACACTGTTGCTGATAGCTTAATGCGTTATGCAGAATTCTTAGGCTATGGCGATATTCATTTAAAAATAGATGCTGAAACAGGCTTAAAAGCACTAGTGGCTGTTAATAACGTCAACCTAGGCCCGGCAATAGGTGGTACCCGTATGGTACATTACACCACCGTTGATAAAGCCATTGAAGACGCTTTACGTCTGGGCTATATGATGAGCTATAAGGCTGCGATCAATAATCTACCTCATGGTGGCGCCAAAGCCGTCATTATCAAACCCAATGTTATTAAAGACCGTACTAAACTTTTCCAGCGCTTTGGTGAATTTGTACAGGAATTAGGTGGTCGCTATATCACCGCCGTAGATAGCGGCACCACACCTGCTGACATGGACATTATTGCTACCCGCACTTCCTATGTCACCTGTACTAGCAATTCTGGCAGCGATGGTAACCCCTCACCACTGACCGCATTAGGCGTTAGACGTGGCATAGAAGCAGCTGTTAAATTCAAATTAAACAAAAGCAACCTCGATGGCATTAAAGTAGCCATTCAAGGTGCAGGGCACGTTGGCTATTACCTCGCAAAAGAGCTGGTAGAGAGAGGCGCTCTTGTTACTATGACGGATATAAACCACGAAACACTACAGCACTGTGTCAATGAGTTAAATGTTACAACCTGCCAGCCAGGAGACATATACGGCTTAGAGGTTGATGTGTTTGCCCCTTGCGCATTAGGTGCCGTGTTAAATTTAGACAGTATTAATCAATTACGCTGTAAGATTGTCGCAGGCTCTGCTAATAATCAACTTGCCCATCAACATTACGGTAGTTTATTGCACGATCGCGGTATTTTGTACGCGCCTGATTTTTTAATTAATGCTGGTGGTTTAATTCATGTTGCTGTGACATACAGTAAAGGCGACCTGAATAGCTCTATCGATAAAATTAATAATATTTATAATACTGCCTACGAAATATTTGAAAAAGCAGCTGATAAAAATTGTTCGACAAACGATATTGCTGAAGCAATAGCAAAAGAAAGGTTAATTATTACAAGATAAAGGAAAAACAATGTCATTTTTAAAAAAGATTGTGCTTGCCCTAAGCTTAACTAGCATCGCTATGACTGCTAACGCCACTAATACCATGAAATGTCCACCCACGACATTTGTATCAGAAACAGTAGCGCCCTTATTAGATACCATTATTGATCATGGATCAGCTATTGTTTTTGGCAAAAAAGAAAGGGCTATTTATGAGCCTAATAAACAGACTGGCTGGATACTAGTGGGCTTATTCCAAGCAAACAAAAACCACCCATCCATCACAGAAGCCTTTGAACATGCGGTTAATATTGTTAGCCATGTTGATAAATTAGACAATGAAGAACCCACGGCTGAAGACCATTACTGCATATATTACTCAAGCGTTGACCAAAGTGCATGGATGTATTTACAACCGCAAGAGTTTTACTACATCAATAAGAACTTAATACCACATTTGAGAAAATAATAAATGATAAATGCGTGTCCCTGTTGCTCAACAAAGAACTATATAGAGTGCTGTCAGCCCTACATCACCAATAAGCAGCTTCCACCAACGCCTGAAGCCTTAATGCGTTCTCGCTATACAGCTTACACTCAAGCAAATGTTGACTATATTGCACAAACCATGCTGGCACCCGCTGCTGATCACTTCAATGCTGAAGAAGCACGCCTTTGGGCACGTGATGCAGAATGGCAAAAACTAGAGGTTTTAAACAGTCATGTGGATGGTAAAATAGGTTTTGTAGAATTCATAGCCTATTTTCACTATCAGAAAATACCTCAAACCCTACATGAGAAAAGTGAATTTCATTTGATAGGCCAAAAATGGATGTATGTAAATGGGGACTATCGCTAGTTAAAAAATGCCCTGACATGATAGCAGGGCATTTTTTGATGCAATTAGACAGCTGCTTCTTGAGTCACTGCAGGAGTAGGTTCTACCATATTAGGTAAATTAGGTACTCCAACAATTAAAAAATAAATGCTTATTAATCCAGCAATAATACCAAGTGCTACAAGTAGCTTAGACAAAAAGCGCCACAAACCCCATGAGTTTTTACTACAACGCCAAACACAGATAGCGCTATACACCGTATAAGGGAAGCAAATGGCTACCATTAGAAAGCTTTGCTTCATGCTAGCAGCTAGCATTTCAGGCGTAGGATGGTCAACATGTATCGCTAATTCTGGCATAAAATAACCAACTAGCCAGGAAACAATACCCTGTAAAACAAAACCACCAATTAATACATGAATAATCCAAAAAGCTGCCGCTAATGACGCTTCACCTTTCCAGGCTCTCTTAAATAAAGATAAAAACATGCCACGCTCCTTGTGTTTAGCTAACTGTACTAATATAGCTCACTTTCCAACACAAAAACTAGCAAAAATACGTCCAAGCAAATCATCTACGGTAAATTCGCCTGTAATTTCACATAAAGCAAGATGAGCTAGCCTCAAATCTTCAGCAGCCAATTCACCCGAATGGTATAAACTTAACTGTTGCAATGCCGCTTCTACATGCTGTGTCGCACGCTTTAGCGCATCCAAATGCCGTCGCCTTGCCAAAAATAACCCTTCCGTTTGATTTTCAAATCCAACTAATGCCTTAATTTGTTGTTTTAAAATATCGATACCCAACTGCGATTTGGCAGATAACGAAACAATGATTTTACCATCTTCCAACTTCATCCCAGGTGCTTCAGCATTCAAATCAATTTTGTTACGAATATACAATATCTTGTTCTGTAACTTTTCTAACATAGTATTTGGTATAGGTGCAGCTGAATGACGACTAACATCCTCCATATAAAGCAAAATATCTGCCTTCTCAATTTCCTGATAGGCTCGCTTAATGCCTTCTTGCTCAACCACATCCTGGCTCTCACGCAAGCCAGCCG
>CAYZRM010000117.1:0-3963 GCA_964480845.1 uncultured Coxiellaceae bacterium
TTTTGCTAGGTATCGTTTGCATGGGTGCATCCGGTATGGCTACCCTGGTTTCTGTTATGTTTCTAGGCTTCGTTATCTTTTCTGCCGGTTTAGTCGTTATTATCGATACCTTAACATTTTGGCGTAAGAAATGGCCGGGTTTTCCCTTGCACCTCATTATGGGGCTAATCTATGCAGGTGTAGGCTTATATTTGATTGCTAAGCCTGTGGCAGGTTCCATCTCTTTAACGCTATTGTTGGGCATCTTTTATATCTGCTTGGGTGCGTTCCGGTTAGCAGCTACGATTGCACTACGTTTACCTAATTGGGGTTGGGGCTTTTTTAATGCTGTTATTACACTCTTGTTAGGCGCATTAATTCTATCTGATTGGCCAGCATCTAGTTTATTTATTATTGGGTTATTTGTAGGAATAGACTTAGTGTTTACGGGGTGGGCTTATGTCATGATGGCTCTTTCTTCTAGGCGTCATCGCTAGCATGATACTTAGCACCCGACCAGGTAGTCGGGTGTTATTTTTATAGCGGTTTATATCGTGTTTTTGCTTTTAGCTCATTGATTAGCTTCTCTTTTTTGTCCGCACGGCTTATCTCTTGTGCGCCTATGCCACGATAAAAATAATGTAGTGTGCCCGGTGTGATTGACCAGGGTGCTAAGACTCTACGTTTAACAGGGAAGCCACCGGCGCTGAGCAGTTTGTTTGTGATTGTTGCGCAGTGGTGCTTATTGTTAGTGTCAGGATCTTGCCAGGGTGTATTGTGTATCACTTGGAATTTTATTTTTTTATCACGAATATCTTCTTGTAATTGCTGTAGCGCAGCCAGCATTAGGGTATGATCTAATCCATTGATGACTAAAATAGTATCTGGGAGTTTTTTTTCTATTTGGATATCACGGCTAATAGTCGATAGTTGGCCGTCATTAGTGACGAGATGTAGTGGGTTAATGCCTGGTTTATTGCTACCTTTAGGCCAAAAGCTCACATATTGGTCATCAAACTGGATGGCCATGTGTCCAACAGCATAATCACTTTCATAACGTTGGAAGCCATGATGAGCAGAGCCTGAGGACCAGCTGAAAACATAAGTCTTTGATTTTCTCTTTTTTTTGTTTTCCTGGTATTGGTCGCGCCGTATTTTTAAGTCAACTAATCGGTAGAAGGCATATAGTATGCCGCTTGTAATAATGACGGCCTTAGATTGATTGGGCATAAGCACCTCCTCGTTATTATTTTTATCTATTATTATGTATTTGGTCATTATTGTACCTGATTTTTGAGTTGTTTTCACCATCACGAGGTTTTAATGAAGGCATTTATTAAAGAGTTAGCAGAATTTAAGCGTCAGCACTGGCTAATGCTTTTGATGCTGTTTGTGATGAAAATAGGCCAGTTCATGTTTTTGCCATTTCTGGCTATTTTTTTATCAAACCATGATCATCTTCAGCCAGTGATGATAGGGGTCATTGTTGGCGCTGGGCCTTTGACTTTTGGCCTAAGTAGTTTTGTAGCGGGTGTCATGATTGACCATTATGGGGTTAGGCGCGCAATCATGTGTTCGCTGTTGGTAAGTGGTTTAGTTATTTATTTCTTCTTTTATTCGCATGCCATTCCATGGCTAATCTTAATGAGTATGTTGACTGGATTAACGCGAGCTTTTTTTGATATCGGCTCAAAATCATATGGTGTATTCGCATTTTCCTATGAGCAAAAAAGAATATTTTTTAGCTTGCGCTCTATGTTTATTAATACCGCAGCAGCAATAGGGCCGGTCTTAGGCGCCTATTTAACAACGATTGATGCTAATTTAATTTTTAAGATAATTGGGCTGGTTTATGCACTA
The DNA here is from genome assembly GCA_964480845.1 of uncultured Coxiellaceae bacterium. Taxonomy (GTDB): domain Bacteria; phylum Pseudomonadota; class Gammaproteobacteria; order DSM-16500; family DSM-16500; genus Aquicella. Next base: position 1,840 of record CAYZRM010000117.1, read on the forward strand.
TTATCAGTTCTGGCATTTTTTATTTTAGAGGGTTGTACTCAGCAAATACAGATAGAAAGCTTAAGTATTTATCACTCTATCCATAAAGTATTTAAGATGGTGGCGAAGGACAAAGTATTATTAATGCTAATTGCTATCTGTATTATTTTTTGGGGTGTTTATTCTCAAGTTGATTCAACATTAGCACAGTATTTAACTGCTAGCCTGCCTGATGGTATAAAAATCTATTCTATTTTATTAATTATTAATGCGGTAGGATGTGCTGTCTTGCAAATGATCATGATGAAGTTAACGACTCATGTCAATGAGTTAGTGCTTGCTATGCTGGCCATGTGTGCCTTTGCTCTGGCAAATATTATTTTTGGTGTGACGTTACATGTGCCTTTGCTAATAACCGCTACTTTTCTCATTGTCCTGTCTGAAATTATTATTATGCCTTTAAATGATATGTTAATAACGAAGATTGCACCGCCAGCGCTTTTAGGTGCTTACTATGGTGCAATGGGTCTGGGTACATTAGGTTTAGGTATTGGGCCCTTCATTGGTGAATGTATTTATCAATATATAGGGCCGCCTATGGTTTTTATTTTCTGTGCATTCTGTTGCCTATTTTGTATTTACTTATATCGCCAATTAACAAAGAAAATGCATTTATATAGTTAAAGTGTAAGAGGTTATTTGTAGTAGTGAAGTTGACTAATTGGCTGTGATGCGGCTTTTGTCTATTCTATTTTAAATTTGCGTTAAGCCGTTTTATCCGGTAGTTTCTACGCTAAGTTAGGTTGTGGAGAGTTGTTTATGGAGTTCTTGCCTCATTTTCCTTTGTATTATAATCGTGTGATATTAGCCGGTTTTGCTTTGCTGCTAGGCTTGGTTGGTGGTGAGTTAGCAAAACGTAGTCGTATTTTTCCGCAAATATCTGGCTATATAGCCGTTGGATTTTTATTAGGTCCTGAGGTGCTAAATTTAGCTAAGCCGTCTTTAATAGCAAATGTGCGTATTTTTGTTGATATTGCGCTTGGTTTGGTTTTGTTCCAGTCTGGAAAAAATTTAGATTTTAATTGGTTAAAGCATGATAAGGGCATATTGCCTATGGCTCTGACTGAGTCATTTCTAACGTTTATCTTTGTTGTGTTTGTTCTTTATCTGTTTCAGATACCAGTATTGCAAGCAGCGTTGATAGGGTCGATTGCTGTTGCAACAGCGCCTGCTGTGGTAATAATGATTGCTAATGACTTGATTGCTAAAGGGCCAGTGACACGCCGTACTTTTATTCTAACCAGTATCAATAACTTTATTGGCCTAGTTTTATTCTTGATTTTCTTGCCACTAAATAAATCAGGTCTGACGTCAGTTGCGATAGCACAGATAGCTATATACAGAATGTTGGGATCAGCGTGTTTGGCATTAATTATGTTTTCAGTCATGTTGATGCTGGCTCGATTGATTGGTAAGAATAAGCAAAGCCAGTTTATCTTGTTTGTGGGAGCTGTTATTTTTGCTATTGGTGGTGCAAAAATGCTAAATATCTCTTCCATGCTTACATTGTTCATCTTGGGTGTGTTAGCAAGGAATGTGGATATTAAGCATTATCTAATGGAAGTTGATTTTGAATGGCTGGCTAGAATGTTTTTCATTATTTTGTTTGTTATTACTGGCGTCAATTTACATTTGAAAGGTTTGTGGGAAGTTCCTCTTATGGTGTTTGCATTTATTGCAGCGCGTACGCTAGCTAAATTTATGGGTATTTGGTTATTTTCCGCTAAGAGCCAATTAACAGTAAGGCAAACGTGGTCTATCTGCTTGGCACTAATGCCTATGGGCGGTCTTGCAATAGGTATGGCCAACACAGCAATTGATGTGAATGCTGACCTGAATTATCAATTCTTTTCTGTCATTGCGGTGGTGGCTATTATGGATATTATTGGTCCTATCTTAACGCAATTTGCATTAGTGCGTTCTGAAGAAGCAGGGCAAGTTGAGGGAGAAGTAAGATGACTTTAGCTGCTTTTAAAGAAAATAATTGTATGTCTATAGGGGTAGAGCTTGAGCTGCAATTGATAGATTTACAAGACTATAATTTGGCTATGGAAGCGAAAGATTTTCTTCGTCGACTAGAGGAGA
>CAYZRM010000118.1:0-3895 GCA_964480845.1 uncultured Coxiellaceae bacterium
AAAAAATTGAAGGAATGACTGGGCTTTACTCAGTAGCCATAAATCATTCCCGCTTAATCTACAAAGTAGAGGATCAAGAAATTTTATTATTACTTCTCAAGTAAGGCAGGATAGTTTTTCTTAAAAATGCCTCTAATCCACTGATGAGCTGGATTGCCATGTTGACGAACATGCCAATATAAATAAATGGGAAAAGAAGGCACTGAAAAAGGCAACTCAACCATCTTCAATTGATTTTGCCGACATAAAATCTCGCCTAGACGTTTAGGCAATGTAGCAATCAAGTCCGTATTTGCCACTATCTCACCAGCTGCAAAGAAATGGGATGCCCGAAGTGCTATTCGACGAGTATAGTGATTTTTATTTAAAATTTTATCGATGGCACTCAAACCATAGCCTGATGTCATGACTGTACAGTGCTTAGCCGCAAGATAACGCTCTAAATTAAGGCCCAAATTATAAAGTGGATTATTCTTAGCAATTAAACAAATATAATTCTCTTCATAAAGCACCTGTCGATATAAACTCACACTACAATTTTCCGTGGCTGTTAATATAAAATCGACCTTTTGCTTCTCCAGCGAATCAAGTTCGTCTTCTTGCAAAGTAACAAGTTGCACAGCCAGCTGAGGCGCTTCTTTCCCCAGATGATTCACAATACTAGGCAATACAGTAGCAGATTCGTAATCTCGCGCAGCAATCACAATCTCACCCTTCATTGAAGCAGGGTCTATTGACGGTGGTGAAACAAGAGCATGGGTTTGATTTATGATTAATTGCAAGGGTTGGCAAATTGCAGCAGCTCTCTCTGTCAGCACCCACCCATTCTTCTCTTTTACCAACAAAGGGTCTTGAAATATTTCTCTTAGACGCCCTAAAGCACGACTTGTAGCAGGCTGACTTAGGTTAATCTTAAGTGCAGCGCGTGAAATATGCTTCTCCTCCAACAATGCTTTTAGCGTTAGCAGAAGATGAAAATCTAAATGTTTTATATTCGTTTCATGCATACCAACAATTTACCTTATGCATTATACAAATACCACCCTCTCAACTAGATTATTACTGGACTTCCGGAGAGGTGAATTAAAAATGATCAAATATAACCCGCAAGATGAATGGCATCTAGATCCAAATAGCAGCGAGGGCCTTTCGTTTGTCAAAGAAAGCCTAGGAATATATAAAGAATTTGCGAGCAAATACAGCCATACCCTTGATTTAAAGCACCCATTGTCTATAGAAACTGCCTATGAAGCTGCTCAAGCAGCTGGCATTTTTACGTGGGCAAAAACAATTCGTCAAACCTTCTTTGGCAACGATATCCACTTCTATGGCGTCACTTATCTATGGGATATGTGCCTAGAAAGTTGTGTTTATTGCCCGGCTTCTATAGAAAATAGAAAAAGAACCAAATACAAACCACTTTCCTTGTCGATAGAAGAAGCTGTTAGAGATGTCCAATATGTTATGCAAGATGGCCATCGTCACATTTGCATCTTAACAGGCGAAGATCCTATTCGCTTTCCACCATCTGTTTTAGCTGAATATATTCGTGCTTTAGATGAATTAGGATTAAACGAAATTATTCTTAATATAGAACCACCCACCAATCCAGAAGATTTTAAATTATGGCGAACAGCGGCCCGTCATACGGCACTACAATTCCGCATCTTCCAAGAGACATATAATCGAACCAAATATGCGCAAATACACCCTATCACCAAATACGGCAAAAAACATCTATACGACTACCGTTATCGCTCACAGGAAATTGCTCTATCATATGGATTTGATAATGTTGGGCTTGGTGTTTTATTTGGGAATCACAACCTGCCTATAGAAGAGCTAGACAATCTGCAACGACATGCACAACAGATAAAATTGCTTACTGGAAAATCCCCAGCTAGGGTTTGCCTACCTAGCGCGAAATACCTAGAAGACATACAAGTTGATATTTCACACTCCTTAGACAGCCATCATCAAAATCTCTATGTGAAATTCAGTGAGCTTATTTACGCATTAGCAAAGCTTGCCATGCCTACGATTAATATAGTCAGCTCTGAACGAGATGATCCTGCATTGCTAGCTAAACTTGAACACTACGCAGCCTGTACCACATTGAATGTACACCCAGGCGTGGGTGACAACATTAGACATCATGAACAATCAACCTATGATGGTATTCATTTTGAACAAGCACCAAGCTTTTCACGACACCCTAGCAACACGTTGACCGAAATGAAGATCAGAGGCTTCAACCCCATTATTGGCAAAACAACATAGGGAAACATATGAAAAAATTGACACCAACAAGATCCATTTATATTAATCTGACAAATAGAAGAGAGCAGGTCATTAAAGAAATCAACGCTCTGCATGAACAGCTAAATAATGCTATTTCTCAGTCAGAACCTATTCCTGTTTCTGAAAAATCTCAACCCATTTCCAGAGCTCATGATGAAGCAATTTCTGAGCGCATTCATGAAATGAAACATAGAAATGTTAGATTTCAGACAACGCAATTAATAGCACACTACCAATATTTTGAATTAGTCAATGCCACTGAAGGGCTAGCCATTCAATTAAAAGATGCCGGTGTGAACCTCATTAAACCAGGCCATATCATAATTAGAGACTTGTGTGAACTACACTATGATCAAGCGGGTCTAATTACAAAAACTAACCCAGATTTAGGATTGAATCAATTACCAGCCATTGAACTCATTGCTGGCTTATGCGCGCAAGATTTTGGTCTTATCCTTGAAAAAGACAACTCTCTCATTTATTTTTATAGTAGCGCTCGTTTCGAGAAAACACCAAAACATATTGAAAATGGTTTTGATCACTTCTTAGGCCAGGATTTTCTAGAATGGCATAAGCGCATACCTGTTTGGGGTGAAACACTATCCAGATTCTTCTCCACTCTTTACTTAGCATTCAAATCTAATGAGTTAGACATCTTCATAGCCGACTTAAAAGGACGAAATCTCTATACTGATGGCATGCTAACTGTACAGCGTTATGAACGTGATTATGCCTTACCACTCGTCGACCCTACAGGAAAAATAATAGGATTAACTACATTTGCTGATTCTTTTTTCATAGACATCAATAACACCCAACAAACATTCGAGGAAAATACCTATTTAAATATTACATCACCAAGAGCGTTTAACGAGCAATTTCGTGTCATAAAAAATGAAAAATTCCATCATCACCCTACTGGCATGCGTGACAAAGAATAAGGCTAATATGTTTAACTCAGATATTAAAGTCAGAGAAGCTATTTTCCTTCTCCATAAACTCAGCTCATCTTGGGAAAGACGTGCTCAAGTAAGAAATCCCTATTCAAATCATCTCTTATCTTTCGATAGCGATGCCGATGACTTTCTTATAGAACTTCTTCCGTTTAAAAACCACCCTCTTTTTGAAAAGTCATCCATTGAAATGAAAAAGAAAATACTATCCTGTGGCTGGATGATCTACACAAAAAAAACAATCGACATTGAAACCAAAATATTACACGCTGCTTGCACAGAAATCCTACTGAATGATTTGCCAGGCACAAAAGAACCGGTGATTAAGAAAAATATCACTGAGACCTTAATTGATGAGTCCTATCACACCCTCTTATCTAAGCAAGCAATTCAACAAACTGAGCTCTATAGAGATATACGCTTAAATCTGCCTCCCTCTTCATTAATCACTAACATGCAGCAAGCACAAGAACAGCATCAAGATACTTGGAAAAAGGAATTAATTTTAATAGCTAGTGCAATTATTTCCGAAATACACATCAGTGACTATTTAGGCCTATTAAGTAATGCTCGCCATATCCAACCAATGAACCAATTTAGTGTCGCAATTCATCGCAAAGATGAACTGGCTCATGCTTCAA
>CAYZRM010000119.1:0-1977 GCA_964480845.1 uncultured Coxiellaceae bacterium
TGCCATCGTTACCATCATTTTATTTGCTCGTTATTGACCGAAATCCAACTTTGCCTCCCACCCAAAGACTCACCTGATTTTCGTATCTCACATCTATGCAACAGGGAATACCCAATGCACTACCTTGCTTGACTGTAATACTTTTCTTAAGCGCATAAGCCAATGCTGCCGCTGCAACCCCAGTAGCAGCATCCTCATTATGGCCTGTTATTGGATTGAAACCACGAGCTTGGAAGCTATTTAAAGCATTAACATCACGACTGTAAGCATAAATCCCATTAACTTTATTCTTAATACTCCACTTTTCAATTTCTGAATAATTTGGACTTAACTTTTCAAGCATTTCAGCAGAAGCAATCGGTATAAGCAGTTTGGGACTCCCAACAGATGCGACCATAAAAGGCAAATTATTCGCTATATCAACTTTATTAACATTAAGAAGCAGGGAAATTAAACTGGAAGAAAGCAATGGCTGTTGCACGACCGCCTCAGCGATCACTTCAACTTGAATCATTTGGTTTTTATCAATGTTAAGCGTTAGTATTTTTCCACTAGCAAGAGTGAATTGAATGCTTTTTTGCTCAAGGCCACCAAACAGAGCATAAGCTGCAGCTAGTGTTCCATGCAAACACAGAGGCATTTTTTTATTGGGGTAAAAATATTCTATAGACGGAATACTACTTTTACTATTTGAAACAAACACAGTCACTGGTAAATTTAATTGGCAGGCAATCTGTTGCTTTGCCTCATCATCAAATATTGAATCAATATAAACGCCAGCCGGATTACCTGATTTTTCATCTTCTCCGCAAAAACATGTCACTATCATTGGCTTTACTATGTCTGTCATTTTCAATAATCCATATTTATTTTTTTCGGATAGCAGTCTCCAAAAATACCAAAAACTCAGGCTGTCTTTGTCTATTAAATTTCACCGCCCACCCCTTTAAACTTTTCCACAAATGCAGAGATCTTTTGAAAGACACCCTGCTTCTTTGCAAGGTATTGCGGATTTAGCGGGCTCATTTTAGGTAGAATCGCATTGAGACCCGCCCCTGCATCACTAGCATACTCTCGCTTAAGGGACGATGCGATATAACGCTTTGTGGCTTCAGGATTTAGATCTTCACTGCTAATCAGTTCCTCTACCTCCCTCTGCTGCTCAACTTGAGCATAGGTAAAGAAAGCCTCAATGACACTGGACTTATCGCCAATTTGATCGAGATCAGTTTGATTAATAAAATCTACGACCAGGCTTTCTTTAGCACGATTACCCAAACTAGCACGAATAACACGTCGCACCTCATCTACCAGCTCGGCTTTGCTCTTATTCTTTTTATTATGCTCAAAAATCAGCTCGAGAATGTAATCAAGATTAATCTCCTGCGACTTGAGCAGATCCACCTCAAATACCACATCATCCCAGTCGATGGTGGATTTTTCTTTTTCCTTCGCTTGTTTCTGGCGGCGCTGCCAATCACGGATATCATTATAAGTCGAACGGTAATCCTGAATCATACGCTCAGCTGGCAAGCGTATAGTCTGCAACTCTGCCAGCTTTTCATCATCAAGATAATGCTCAGCTTTGAATGCTTCTAGCGCGTCAGGGTTGCTTATATCAACATTTTGCAGTGCTTTCAGGCTAGCAAATTCATCATAGTTTTGCAGTATGTTTTCAACTCGCAAATATTCGCCAAAGAGCTTAGCAAAGTCTTTTTTGTCGGACTCTTTCAGAATAGCAGTCGGGTCAGGGAAGCGTTGCTGTAGTTCACTCATCACATCTATAAATCCGCGCCTAGCTGCACCCGTCAACACATCGGTAAAGCCTTGCATGTATTCCTTATAGCTCTTTTCTAACACCACATTCTTGGTATTTTTATCGCCAAACAAGGTAATAGCATCCACCGTTGCTTTTTCCAGATCCCGAAAAGTGACGATATTACCAAAGATTTTGGTGGCATCATAAATGCGGTTAGT
>CAYZRM010000119.1:2077-3846 GCA_964480845.1 uncultured Coxiellaceae bacterium
GCGCTTAAAAACTCCTTAGCACTGCTGTTCATGGCCGAGACATCAAAACTTTCATCCAGAATATCTCCTAGCCCATCTTGCTCTTCATTCGCTGCAAAGGAAAAAATAGTTGCTATTTTTAGCGGCTTCTCGCTGCACTTATTAGAAGGGTCAGCTTGTAATTTGTTAAGCGACTCATAATACAATTTGGCCGCATCAACACTAGAGACGGCAAACATCGCATTAAAGCCCTTGCTACCCGCTCGCAGTCGGTGCGTTTTTTGGCGAAAATTATTCAGAATGTATAACGATACTTCACGTATACGTTCTGGATGCAAGAGCGCTTCTTTATTTTCAGCAGCTGTCAGTTTTTTCAAATCTTGCTCAGTTTCAATGGCTTTAAAGCTGGGGCGCACATCGTTGTAGTCCACCTTAAATTTAAGCACCTTATCATCGCGAATAGCGTCAGTAATCACATAAGAATGCAATTCACGGCCAAACACACTGGCAGTTGTGTCTGCACCTAACGCATTTTGTGGGAAAATAGGTGTGCCGGTAAATCCAAACTGATAGAAGCGTTTAAATTTCTTTTTTAGATTTTTCTGCGCTTCACCAAACTGGCTGCGATGACACTCATCAAAAATAAACACGACCTGTTTATGGTAGATAGGTAGATCGCCTTCGGTTTTCATTAAGTTGTTGAGCTTTTGAATGGTAGTGACAATAATCTTATTATCATCTTTATCCAGGTTACGCCTGAGGCCAGCAGTACTATCAGAACCGTTGACGCTATCTGGAGAAAATCGCTGATACTCTTTCATCGTTTGATAATCCAGATCTTTACGATCGACAACAAAAAACACCTTGTCGATAAATTCAAGCTCAGTCGCTAAACGGGCTGCTTTAAAGCTCGTTAAGGTTTTACCAGAGCCGGTGGTATGCCAGATAAATCCACCACCTTCTGGATTACTCCAATTTTTTGCCTCATAAGTACTTTTCACCTTCCACAAAATACGTTCGGTTGCTGCAATTTGGTAAGGGCGCATAACTAATAAAGTATCACTAACATCAAACACAGAATAATGCAGCAACACATTGAGCAGCGTGTTTTTCTGGAAGAAGGTGGCGGTAAAGTCTTTTAAATCTGTAATCAAGCTGTTATCGGCCTTCGCCCATTGTGTGGTGAAATCAAAGCTGTTTTTGTTACGCTTGGTGGTATTAGCAAAATAGCGGGTATAAGTACCGTTAGAAATAACGAACAACTGCAAGTACTTATACAGCGAATGCTCGCCATTAAAACTCTCTTTGCTGTAGCGATGCACCTGATTAAAGGCTTCACGGATAGCGACGCCACGTTTTTTTACTTCTACCTGCACTAATGGCAACCCATTCACCAAAATAGTCACATCATAACGGTTAGCATGACTGCCCGTTTGTTCAAACTGCTTGATGACCTGAACTTTGTTACGCGCGATATTTTTTTTATCTAACAGGTAAATATTTTTAATGCGGCCATCGTCGAAAACAAAATCGTGGATATAATCATCGTGGAGCTTGCGAGTTTTATCAACAATGCTGTCACTTGGCTTATCTAAATAAGTTTCCACAAAGCGCTGCCACTCTCCTTCTAGAAACTGCACATTATTCAGAGTTTGTAGCTGCTCGCGCACATTGGCCAACATGGCTTCTGGGGTATTTAAAGCAGGCAAATATTCATAACCTTGATTTTGTAAATCCTGAATTAACTCACGCTCTAACGCCTCTTCGCTCTGGTAGGTTTCGGCTATTTT
>CAYZRM010000120.1:0-3763 GCA_964480845.1 uncultured Coxiellaceae bacterium
CAAGACTATAATTTGGCTATGGAAGCGAAAGATTTTCTTCGTCGACTAGAGGAGAGAGTGCTCCTTGGTGAGATAAAGCCTGAAATTACTCAGTCTATGATTGAAATTAATTCGTCTGTTCACACAAATTATGTTTCTTTGATTCAAGAGTTGCGTGCTACAAGAGATGTCATTGCTGAAGAAGCACGTAAGACACATATTGGTATTTGTGGAGGTGGTGCTCATCCTTTTCAAAAATGGAAGCAGCAGCGTATTTTCCCTACAGAGCGTTTTTCAAATTTATCTGATCAATACGGTTTTTTAGCTAAACAGTTTACTGTATTTGGTCAACATATTCATATTGGTTGTGCTAATGGCGATGATGCTTTATATCTTTGTCATGCTTTGGCTCGTTATATTCCACAGTTTATTGCCTTATCTGCAGCATCACCATTTAATCAAGGTGTGAATACCAGTTTTGATTGTTCTCGTTTAACGGTGATCAGTGCTTTCCCATTGAGTGGTACCCCGCCTTGGTTATTAGATTGGAAGGCATTTGAAGTGTACTACACTAATATGTATGAACTAGGTATTATTAAAAGTATGAAAGATTTTTACTGGGATGTGAGGCCCAAGCCTGAGTTTGGTACAGTTGAGATAAGGATTTGTGATACACCACTAACAGTAGAGCGAGCGGCTGATATTGCGGCTTATGCTCAGATATTGGCTGCATGGTTATTGGATAGGCGAGCTGAGTTATGTAGGGATGTTTATTTAACCTACTTAATGAATCGATTCAATGCAGCAAGGTATGGATTAGAGGCTGTGTTTGTTGATGTTGAGCGACGTGTCCATGTGTCATTAATTGACGATATTTTGTTATGTTGCGAACAATTACAGCCGTATGCGGAAAAATTTAATTGCCAGCAGGCATTGCAGAATATTAAGTCTAGTGTATTGCAAAAAGAAAATGGTGCCAGCTGGATACGTCAATGTCATAGTAATAGTCAATCCTTGCCTGATACTGTGCGCAGTCAAGTTGAGTTATGGGCCAGATAACTTGAATGTTTTAATAGGTACGGGAAAAGTTATATGAAATCAGTGCATTAGATAAGAGCGGATGGGGTTCTATTACTATAGCGTGGTGAGACAAGTTATAATGAGTGTAGGTGTTTAAATGAGGTATTCATTATGCCATTGTTCGCTGCTTCTAAAAATCCTATTTCTAGCTTGAATAAGCAAATGATTGATATGCTGGATAAACTTGATCCTATCTTAACAAAAATAAATGCAGGGGTTGGCGGAGCTCAATCTACTTATCGAAAGGTGAGGGGGAAAAGAGAGCAGGTTGATTTGGTTACATATGATGGTAGTACAGAAGCACTTACATGTAACCATAAAAATCTTAAAGAGTTGTTAGGTGGCTCGGGCAGTGAACCAGCTTACACCATTCACTCATCAAAGGGTGAGTTCGAGATGACACTCACCTTTAAGCAAGTAGAGCTTTTTGTGCAAAAATACGAATTTTGTCGTGAGTTAAAATCCTTTTTGAGTGAACAAAAGAAAATTGATCCGAGTCAATTGCAAGAGAAACTTAAAGAATTGACAGGAGCTAAAAAATATCCGCGAGCGTTGGAAGGACATTTTTCTAATACAAAAAGTATAGTAAAGCAGCTGCAGAAACAGGTGCTTGGTGATTATGCAAATAAGGCAGCGAATAGTAGGCATTTTAGTCCTCGCTAGTACCGGTATGGGGCCGCGTGCATTACTCACTGTTGCTATTCCTAGGCATGCCTCAGCCCCATGTCGGATTATTTTTTTGTTAAGCTAGTCACGAGTCGCTTGATGGATGAGTTTCTGGATAAACGCCTTATACCTTCTTCACTCATTCCTGAATCAATTAGATGCAATTCTTTTATATGCTGGCTTTTCGCAAAAATGTAGGCGCCATCATCCCCAACTAATAGGTGATTTAGTTTTAACTTAAGCATGTGAGGATGCATGCTTAAAGCATAGAATGTTTCATTACCTAAATAATTATCACTGAGATTGAGTGTGTCAAAGGCAGTGTGGTGGGCTAGCGCTACGCCGCCTGGTTCGGTAATTTGGTTTTCGCTAACATCTAGTTTTTTTATGTGATTTAAGCGGGCTAGCTGTATGGCGCCTTCTGAGGTAATAAAATTATGTCGTAAGTTAAGTCGATAAATATCTGACTGGTTATTTAAGAAGTCGACGATAGTGGGGATATCTTTGTCGTGGACCTGTGCATTTGAGAGGTTTAGTTGATGATCGATAGTGTGATTATGTAGTGAATAAGCATAAGTATGGGAAATAAATATAACCCCAATGAATGACAAGTAGCGTTGAAAATGCATGATATATCCTTAAAGCCAGGTGTTAACAGTGTAAAAAATACGCAAATGGAGTTTGTTTGGCGGGTAACGACTAGAATTTACTCAAATTATGGGTGAGGGGCTTGCAAAATATTCTATTGTAGCGATACTTGTCAACTATCTATTTTAAGAGCGGTTAAAATAATCATGAAATTGCTAAATACCCCATTTGATCTTAAAAATCTTTACATCAAGCGAGATGAAAAAACAGGCCTAGTTGCAATCATTGCGCTGCATAATCTGAAGAATGGTCCTGCATTAGGTGGTTGTCGTTTTGTTAGCTATCCTTCTGTTGATGATGCAATTGCCGATGCAATGAAGTTAGCAAAAGCCATGACTTATAAATCTGCTATGGCAGGTCTGCCATTGGGTGGTGGCAAGTCTGTGATTATTTCTCACGACGGTATCAAGGATAGAAAGAAACTATTTGAAGCATTTGGTGAATTTGTTAATGAGCTAAAAGGTGAATATATTACCGCGAGTGATAGTGGTAGTGGCGAAGAAGATATGCGTATCATTGCGACCAAGACTAAGCATGTGACAAGTATTAATCGTTCAAGTGATCATGATGATGATACTGCTTACATGACATCGTTAGGGATGGTGAGAGCAATTGAGTCTGCTGTTGCTGAAGGCTTGGGTAAAGCTGATCTTAAAGGCGTCCATGTGGCAATTCAGGGTATAGGCAGTGTTGGTTTTCTATTGATGAATATGCTGCTGGAAAAAGGCGCATTAATTACTATCACAGATAAAAACCAAGCATTATTGACTGAACGCACTAAAGGCTTGGCTGTTAATACAGTTGCGCCAGAACAGATTTTTGAAATAGAGTGTGATGTGCTTTCACCATGTGCACTAGGCGGTATCTTAACTCCGGCAGTCATTGAAAAGATTAAAGCACCTATTGTTTGCGGTGCTGCGAATAACCAGCTGCAATCATTAGAGTGTGGTGATCTATTGAAAAATAGGCATATTCTATATGTGCCTGATTATGTGGCTAACGCTGGTGGTGTGATTTGTGCTGCCTCCCAAGCGGGCGTGATTACTAAAGACGAATCCCATCAGAAAGTTAATGATATTTTTGATTTGGTAAAAAAAGTAGTAACTCGTGCAAAAGAACTGAATTTATCAACTCAATTGGTCGCTAATCAAATAGCTGAAGAAAGGTTTATGTAAGGAGTATTTATGCTTAAAACAGGATGTTTAATATTTTGCACAATGATGTTGTTGGGATGTGCAAGGCATATAGAGGCTGGGGTGGGTGAGCAGGAAATGGCTCCACCTACTAATGGATCACCTGCCGCTAATGCAGCAGGTGCAATGCTTAGTCCATTAACTGGCTATTAATTGCTAACATAACTATCATCCCTGCTAGCAGGAATTCCCGCCAA
>CAYZRM010000121.1:0-3670 GCA_964480845.1 uncultured Coxiellaceae bacterium
AGCTTGCTGAACGCAATGGGAATTACCTCCTCATTAATATTTTGTTTTTATATTAGCCAGTTATTATATTTATCGATAGTGATGGGCGTTCGTCACCATCAAGGGCAAATTGATATAGTCGGTATCTTTTTTCGTGGTTCTCAATACCATCTCGCTGATTTTATGTCAGTTATATTGATAATTGGCATAGCTGTCATCGGTAAGCGGATGTTAAAAAATAATCTATTTAATGTAGAAAAAGCATCAGAGCAGACCACTGGTAACTTTGGTACAGCCTCATGGGCAGATGAAGAGCACTTACTTAATCATCATATTTATAAGCCAAGCAATGGTATTTTATCAGGATACGATGCTCAAAAAAGACCACTTTATTTGCCACTACTAAATAAGCTAATTATCTCTCCACAAGGTGGAGGTAAATCTGTTTCATCTAGCATACCTGTGTTGCTATCTCATAATGGACCCGCATTTGTCATGGATGTGAAAGGAGAGCTTTGGGCAACTACCGCAAGATTCCGATCAGATATTTTAAAACGGCAAGTGGTTGTAATAGACCCTTTTAACTTAACAAAAAGCAAAGATTTTTCAAAAGGAAAATCAAAAGAACTGCTGAAGAAATACACATTTAATCCTTTTGATTGGATACCCGAAAATCATAATGAACGTGATCGAATGATCAATTCTTTTGCTTCCTCCTTTATTATTAACGAGGGTGGTTCTTCACAGCATTTTGATGATAGTGCAAAAATATTAATTCGTGGATACATTGATTACATGATGAAGTCTTTGCCAAAAGAATCACGTAATTTGGAAATGCTTTATCAATTATTATCAGAACATCAGGAGCAAGCGGACATTACCTTTGATCAAATGTCTTTATTAAGTGGCCGAGCTGCGGCAGCGGCTAATCAGATAAGTCGCGTGGGTGCTGATGAGCGAGGCAGCATTATCTCTACCAGTTATCGTCAAATTGATTGGATGAGTGACTCTAATGTACAAAATACACTTAGAACAAGTAATTTTGATTTAAGAGATTTTACAAAAGGAAATATGGATATTTTTATTGTTGTTCCTGAGGATCAAGTATCTGAACATAGTCGGCTAGTAAGAATGGTGCTATCTCTTATTATTAGTATTATTATTCAAACACCACCAAGTGAACTGGCTCCAGGTAAGACCTTATTCTTGCTAGAAGAGTTGGCACAATTGGGATATTGTCCTGATGTTGAAAAAGCTATCGAAATATTGAGAGCACGTAATATTGTTGTGTGGACGGTATTTCAAACATTGAAGCAAATTGAACTATACAAAAAACCTGATCTGTTCAAAACAGCACAAATTAAACAGATATTTACAACAGATGATATTGCGACACTTGAATGGATACAAAAATTAGGTGGTAAGAAAACCATCATTAATAAAACGCTAGGTAAAAATAGCGGTGATTCTAAGCAAATGAATCAACTGATAGGGGGGAGCTATTCCAAAGGAGATAGTGAAAGTGTCCAGGAAATGGGGGTTGATTTAATTCAAACGAATGAAATACGAGAAATGCCTAATAACAAGCAACTAATATTCGTACATGGATTAAAGGCAATTTACTGCTTTAAATCAAGATACTTTGAAAGTAAATCATTTATCGGCATGTATGACAATAATCCATTAGAGACTAAAAATATTTAATTTTAATAGGGAGATCCAAATAGTGTTTAAAATAAGCTCATTAATAGCCATAGCAGGTTTATCAATATTAATCAGTGGTTGCACAGCTTCAGATATAAAATCAATGGCTAGTGGTGGTGAATCAATATCCACAACGTCTACCCATTATAAGCAAAGCAACCCTAAAAAAGTGAAGTTATATTACGATAGATCGAATCAGCCTAAAAAATATAAGGTAATTGGTAGAGTTAGTGCTAATAATGATAATTTAATGGGGTTTCCTCATTCCCATGAAACTGTTACTAATGAGTTAAAAATGAGAGCAGCTAATTTAGGTGCGAATGGCGTTATTAACATAACATCTGGATTAGAAAATACCGCTGGTGATGCTATTATTAGTTAGTACTAAATTGTTACTTAGCAGTATCAGACATAATTTATGCTGACGCTGCTAGGTAAATACTACCTAAAAAAATTAGGTAGCGAATTACTTTTTCCTCTGGTTTCCTTGGCTCTGAGAAAGGTTGTTTCTAATAGTATTTTTTTGAGAGTGCCTTATAACAGCTAGCCAATCATTCTGAGAAGCGTTTTGATTCTTTATTTTCTCATGGATTGTTTTGAAACCGCCTTGTGTTGATACAGAAGAAACAGCCGCAGAGTTTTTCTTGATAAATGAATTTATATCAGGATTATTTGATAGTCTATGAGCAATATTTTTTGCTTCACTATTTAAGGATGATATTTTAGAGGCAAAATGGTTTGATTGAAGATTATCAGTAGTAATATGTTGATATTTCAAGGAGACAAAATCAGCAATAGCCTGCTGAATATCAATGTATTTTAATACATCTTCTTGATACCTATCGACTATGATATTAAGTGATATATCGATTTCTTTAGTTAGCTGTATAGGCGAACAAATATCTAAAAAAATATCTTCCATTGGTTTATATTCGCCATTGAAGCCATGAATATTGGCATCAATAAAACGATTACGTGAAACTTTTGACCAATCTATTAAGTATCCAGCTTGATCAGCTAATACATCACAGAAAGCTCTTAATGTTCTTCCATTGCCTTCACGGAAAGGGTGAGCTGCATTTATTTCATTGAAATAATAAGATAGTTTGCTACAAAAATCATTGCTATTTAAATTTCTAAGAAAATTATCTGATGATAACTTTTTAAAAAGTTTTGCTAACTCTTTTTCGATATATTGATGGTGTGCAAAGTAACTGTCTTGTTTAGCTATATCAACGGTACGTTCATTCCCTGCCCAATGGTAAATTTCTTCAAAAAAATAGTAATGTATAGACTTTAAATGCGTATAATCTAGATCGCCACTAGGTAAAGATTCTGTTGTTTTTAGGGCGAAAATATAAGATTCAACTTCTAGAAGTGCCTTGGCATCTTGAATATCAAATTTGTTTATTAAGACATCGCTATTAGGGTATGTGTATGGATCACTTGGCGGAAGATTTTGCACGATTAATAACTCTTATCAATGATTCTTGTCTAGATATTTCACCATTAGCAAATGCAACTAGGTCTTCTAAAGAATCTTTAGATAGAGTCATGCCTTCTAGGTTCAAACTGACGATAGCTTTTTCTATTTTTTCACGAATAGCCACATCTTTAATATTGCTAAGAGCAGATGCATGAGGTGAATTAGATTCTTGAGTGAGGGTGTTGGAAGGCATATAGAAATCCTCATATTGATTAATCTGTATTATAGCAAATGCAGGGTGGTTACTCTAGTAGATATGACTTATAAAATATAATATTAAACATAGAGAGTGTTCATCAAACTGTGTCAGCATAAAATTATCTCAGCCTCAAATTTAATCGTCCATCAAAGTAAATTTGTAGCTGGGATACGATTAGCGCCCAATTGTGCATAGGTTGATACCATTTTTCCAGCACTTTCTGGCATGCGCAGTAAATGAGTTTTAGCAAAGCATTTTCGCTGGTAAAAGCCCCTTTATTTTTCGTGTACTTACGAATTTGG
>CAYZRM010000122.1:0-3655 GCA_964480845.1 uncultured Coxiellaceae bacterium
CAGTATCAAAAACACCGATTTTTAGGCCTAAAAATCTCATTTTAAAATTGACAAAAATAGCGGTTCAGCTATGATTGATTTCATAGTCATTTTGTTTGCATGACTCAAACTAGCAAACTAAGATCAGCATGGTACGATGAAATTCTGATCGCATTTTAATGTTCGTGCCCTTACTCATGAGTTTGTATGAGTAATCTATTCAATCCTTAGGGATTTTTTCACTCCTCAGTGCTTATGCACCTTTTTCCGTTCCATCTGTTTTAAATACTAAGCAATTTCATAATGCAAAAAATGACCAAACTCATTTATACGCATTAATAGATTTATATTTAAACAATTTTGCAATGTCATTTTTAAAGTAATAAAACAACTAACACATTATTTATTAATAAGGAGAAATACACTGATGCAACCTGACAATATCGATACCACTGCAATAGATGTAAGTCACAAAGAAGCAACCGAAACTAAGCAATACTTAATACATGATTCAAAATATCAACTATTACAAAAGTGTCAAAAAGAGGTATTTGATGCAACGGAGTCATCGCCAGCTATACGCAAAATTATCAATGAATTAATAACAGAGGAGAACCTAAGTAAAGTGAAGGAGAAGTTCATTAATGTTTGGAGTAACTAAGTAATAACTAGATGTTTTAATTTTGATCAATTCAACAAGTAATAGTTTTAACTGTAATTAAAGTAATAAGTCGATCCAACTTGTCTCTTTGCAACGAAAGTTGCGGTTTTTTGTCGCACGGCGCAAAAAGCTGAGACGCAACACTTAACTTATATTAGCCGTTAGTAGGCATCGACAATAAGTATAGGAAAATTATGTCAGCAAAGCATGATTTACAGCGGTCAATTTATCAGATTTTGAAAAATAATCGTGATGGATCTTTTGCTACCCAGGCAAATAGGACCCAGATTTTGACAACATTTGCAAAAGACGTTGTAAGCGCCGGTTATAAGCTGCGCGATATCAATGGCTTGAAACAGAAACATATCACAGCTGTTGTCAAAGTTTGGCAAGAAAAAGGCTTGTCTAATGCAACGATTAAGAATCGAACAACGATGATTCGTTATCTTTGCAGGCTAATAAAGAAAGGCAATATCGTCCCTTCTAACCAAGCATTAGCAATTGGCAATCGTATATATGTTCCTCAGGCAAATAAAGCTATTACCAATCCTGATTTCTCTAAAATTTCTAACGAGCATGTTTTAGCCTCATTACAGCTACAAAGACTTTTTGGGTTGCGGCGAGAAGAAGCTCTTAAATTTAAGCCTCACTATGCAGACAAAGGGGATAAAATTGAGTTGGCACCCACCTGGTGCAAAGGGGGAAGAGGCAGAACAATTCCCATCAGAACAGATGAACAAAGAGAGTGGCTAGAAAAAGCTAAACTATTAGCTCCAAACCAAGATAATTCTCTTATCCCCTGTGACAAATCATATATACAGCAAAGAAATATTTACGATAAACAAGCTATGCGTAACGGGCTAAAAAATTTGCATGGCTTAAGACACGCGTATGCACAGCAACGCTATAAAGATTTAACTGGATGGGAGGCTCCTATTGCAGGCGGATTAAAGTCTAGCCAACTTACCCCTGAACAGAAAATGATAGATTATCAAGCCCGCATGATTTTGACCGAAGAATTAGGGCATAGCAGAGAACAAATTACAGTTAACTATTTAGGTAGATAAGAATCATGTTTTTTACTTTATTTCCCAGTACACATTTCAATAAATTTTGTCATGAATCGCAGTGGGTTTCTAATTTTTTATATATGCAAAAAGGTGCTAAATCAATGCTACATAATACTTTTATGCAGTATTTGAATCATCAAGTAGAAATGGCATATTTGTACTCATCTTACCAGTCAAAGACATCAACCATATTCAGTTGGGTAAAATCATTTATTCCTGGAAACGACTGTTTCCAGGCGCGAATAAAATTAGCTGCTTCTTTAGAAACAACCAGCCATCTTTACATGAAAATTATGATTCATCATAGAGAGTATGTAAGAAATACATACCATAATTATACATTTAATTCATCAAAACAAATAAATGAAACTATCAAGAAAAAGCCAAACCACCTTACCAAGCGGTTGTTTAATAATGATACGAATTATGAAGCTTCTGCAAGACCATCAAATAAACGAATATGATGGAAATAGTTTTATTTAAAAAGATTCTTTTTTTAGCTTGGGTGGTATGAGATTCTTAGCAATCAATTTTAACTATAATGAAATGTTATGGAGTTGGTATGAGGTTAAAAACACCTAATCTAGCAGTGCAAAAAGAATGCTCGGCATTAAGTTTAATTATTTACCATGATGAAAATGAGCCAGCAATACCAGATGGCTTGGTTAAGTTAAATGTAGGCTGCAATCTTAAAGCGGGGTTTTACGCAGAAGCTTATATCAATGAAGCATTTATGAAAGAGTGCAATGATGTACAATGCATTATTGTATTTAGAGGAACAAATTCCATAGTAGATGTCATTCAAGATTATTTAATATTAATGGATGAGGCTCCTGATTATTTTATTCATGATGCAATTCCATATGTAGATAAAGTGAAGGAATATGTCCAAGAGAATTATAAAGCGAATGATTATTTATATACATATACTGGACATTCTTTAGGCGCACTGTTGGCTCAATTATGCTTTTGTAGAGAATTAGATAGTGAAGTAAAACTGGCGACAGCTATCTGCATTCCGTTTGATAGCCCCGGAGCTAAAACAATAGCCGAAAAGCTTGTCGTAAAGGGAATTTTACCAGAAGCATCTCTATCTCTAGCCCATGCATTTGGAGACGTATATTTGTCAGATGTTAATGCCATCAACACTTGCCATCCTCAACTAGGAAGGACTTACCAGTGCCATATTCCCTATATTTTTGAAAACCTACCATTGCCTAGTATTGTTTCTTATGTAAAAGATTTTACCTTTAAAAATCAGCACAGAATGGTTGGTTTTTTTAACTATTGGCACAAGTTTAACTTTCATCAGGATTCGACCATCTACCGTAAAAGTAATGAATGGCCGGTAGGTTTGCAAAACGGGTTAGATTACTACCTTAATTATGATAAGCGCAGCTGGTATTGGGAGGGTTATATGAGCGCAATATGGGATCAAAATCCTAACTGGCATGATGCCTATGAAAATAAATCATCCAAATTTGAGGCTGATTTCAAGAAGAAACTCCTCAGACAAGAAACAAGTAAATTCTATGTTCTGATTGATAAACTGCCAACATATAGTATGTTTTATAAAAAACACGGCTATCATGTTGAGATTGAGAAGGATGTGTTACCCAAACCTAGCTAAATATTTCATATGAGTGACGGATTCTGTAAAAATAGCTTACAGGTCTAGGTGTAGTGTTTTTGCTCAGGCATTTTGTGGGGGATTCTCAATTTACCCCATGATGTGTTGAGCGGCTTCAAACACTTCGTTTTTCGTGATCCCTGTGCGCGCCATTGGCTGTCCTTTAAATAGCGTTATATATCTGTAATAAAGTATTTTAATGTTGTTATGATGGAATGCAATGGGCAAATGTGATTATATTTAACATTAGATAAGAGGAACTTATCATGGGTAATTTTATTCTGTTACCATTACTCAAACGTAATCAACTAACAA
>CAYZRM010000123.1:0-3569 GCA_964480845.1 uncultured Coxiellaceae bacterium
CACCGCCTAATTAATTCGTCAATTTAACTCCATACACAACTTTAGATCATAGCTCTGTTTTACCCAACAAGTAGCCCAGTTAGCACGCCTGCAAGGAAAAGGCGGCCAAAAAATTACAATAGAAAGAGTGGATGTACATCATGGTGGTCAAGCCATTGTGGGTAACGTACATGGGGGTAACCCAACACAGGATTCTGATAAATGAAAACGACCTCTTGCACCGAGAAACAGCAATACGCCTTTAACACCGCTCCAAGGTGTAACGCCAAAACTAAACGCAAAGGTACACCTTGCTGTTCACCTGCTACACGCGGCAACAAGCGTTGCAGAATGCATGGAGGAGCAAAAGGCAGTGGCGGCACACCAGGTAATCAAAATGCATGGAAGCATGGACATACAACAAAAGAAGCCCGCTCATTTCGAAAAAAAATTAAAGAAGAGCTTAAAGAAGCGCAAAATTTTCTGGATTTTTTTGACTAACATCACATTTCGAAGGGGGGTACAAACCGGAGGCGGGGGTACCTTTTTAACTCCGGTGCCCGATAACTCTCTCAAGTGTTCCACCAGTGATTAGGGGGGTAGGTTAAAGAATACTATCAAGATGACGAAACAGAGGGAGAGTAGCTGTGTGTAAAGCTATAGCAAATACAAACGCCCATCCTAGTCTTTTTGTTTTGCTCCATTTCTTGAGTAGACATAATCCTATCCAGAAAAATAACCAACATATAGGGTCAGTTAACGTACCCAAAATCCATCCCACTATTATTGCTAAATCATGCATTACACTACCCCCCTAACGAAATAAATCATAAGCTAAACTGATGCGAACTTTAATGTTCCTGCTATTTCAGCAATAAAAAATAATCCGCCTGCGATAATTGCCAGCCAATTCCATCCGGTGAATCTGTTGTCACTATTAAAGTTTGGTGATTGAGCTTTGTTTGTTGCTATTGCCACTCGATTAGCAATCACAATAGGCAGAAAGTTTAAGAATGTGATTAACCCATATATTGTTGGAAGCTTGCTCGATGCCACAAGAATAAAATATGAAATGGTAAGAATGCCTATGGGAAAATTCATATCAATTTTATTTTTTCTCATTGATTCTTTTATATATTTAAAGCAGGCATATGCAAATAATGGAGCAAAAAGGGCACGCAGAATTGGGCTACATTGTTTGCCGGACTTTTTTATAACAAACCAATTTTTGTAGAACCAATATAGCTGATACATTCCTGAAGTACATATAGACATGGTTACGAATTTAAGGGTTGATGGCGTAAAAAAATGATATTGATAATCTGTGGAATTGGTCGTGGTTTCGACTGTTCCAGTTATATCGTGGCTCAACGTTTCAAGCATACTTATCTCGATTAATTAATAAATTGCATCTCCTTATTTGTTAGCTCCTTCGCTCCCAAGCATTGGTTACTAAATAACCTAAAAATGCCAGGTGGTCATATAATACACCATTTTTATTTAAAAAAATAGCATCTCTCAGGCGTGGCTCTGTTAGGGGTTATAGGTTGTACTTTTTATATGGAAAAAAAGCACCCTAATCTCATTAAAATTGGCAAACGGATACGTGAATGGCGAAAAAAACGCGGCTATTCACAAGAAGATTTCGCCGCTGCCGCCCAATTGGGAAGAAGTTATGCTGGTCGAGTGGAACGCGGAGAACAGAATATTTCTATGCAGAGCTTAATTCAAATAGCTCTCGTATTAGAAGTTGAAGTAGGTGCATTCTTTCCGCCGCTGACAGAGCTTAAAACGCCATATAGAAAAAGACTCGAAAAATCTAATTAACTTTGCTCAACTGAAGCCACTAGCTCCTGTAAAACGGAGGCTTTCCAAACAATACCAATATCTGAATCTTTATTAATTCTACCTGAATAGACTCCGATAAAATCTGTCATGGCGCCTGGTGAAATTGCTACTCCACCACTAGCCATTGCTACAGCACCACCATTACGATGAGCTATAACAGGCGACCCCGATTGCCCTTGTCTAGTTCTGCAATCAATTAGAAAAGAAGGGTAATCCAGCTCTCGCTCTGAAGCGATAAATCCAGTTGCCCAAATTGCCAACCTTCCCCCTGTTGACAAACCATAAGGAAAACCAACAACACTTACTATATCAGAAGGCATTAGCTGTATTCGTGGAATAAGATTTATATCATAAGGGTAAAAATCTGCATTATCTAATTGAGTTAGCAACAAAGCCACCATATCTGCATGAACACCCAATCTAGGATGCTCATACCAGAGAGGTTTATTATCCTGTAACAAGGGTTCAATGAGTTTAACCCAATGTCCTAGCTGTCCTTTTCGATTATGCCAAATAGCAATTTCTGTTGGAGTGCCCGCAGTTTTTGATAAAGGTTCTCCTGTTATATTATCTCGACCTGTAACATTATGCCGATTGGTAATTAACAGAGGTCCCTTAGAAGATTGAACAAGAAAACCTGTAGCCGTTGCTAGCTCTATACCATTAGCCTGCAAACTCAGGAAAAGCGACTTGAATGAAGGCTCCAGCACAGTTACTGTTCTCATATCCATATCCTATTTAATCAAGCCTTAGTATAATGGATTTTGTACATTACATAATGGAAATTAATTTGTATATTGTGGAGCCACGATGGATAACAATTTTCAAACAATAGACAAAAGTGAATTAGAAGATTTTGATACAGAATGTCGCGCTCATGGTATTGACCCGCAAGAATTTCAAATACAAGAACACGACATCATTGAGACGCCTCTTAATAACATTATCTTTTCTCGGAATGCAAAAGTTACTGTTAGTCGAAAAAATACAAACAGAACATACAGCTCAGGAAATGCTACTCACTGGGTGGCCGATTTTGCTGATGATTTACGTAAAGGAATTTTCAACAAATAGCTTCAGACTACACTTAAATCAAGCGTACCAGAAGGGATTTCACCCGAGAAAACAATTATTGCAAATCTATTATTAAACTCTTTAACTTCATATCTAGGTATCTGAATATCCGGTGAACTCACATGCAAGGTGCCAATTTTTACCGGCTTTTCAAATGAAACAAAAAGATTAGAAATAGATGTATCTGATGTAGCGCCTGTAGAAGCGTCTACAAGAGAAATGATATTACGCAGATAATACCATCGCCAAATGTTGTTTGCTGAAATACGCTGCGGAGTGCGAGCATCTCCATAAAAATGAAATTTGATTGCTGCACTATCTACTAGCTCATCTACTTTGTCAGAAATCCGCTTTGCTATAAAAAGACCTATAGCAACTCCAAATAGAAGAACACCAAGAAAAACACCTAGCTGGGCTACCCAGTTAGGAATTTTAGGCCAGACATAGGGAGAAAACCAAGCGAGAATTCCAATTCCTAGACTAACTAAAGCTATAATCCTATCCAGCATTAAAAAAATCCTTTGTGTGAAAATAATTTTTCAATCTTCGACACATATTCGACACGCAAATTTCTAAATCTTTATTCTAAACACTAACCCTTTGTTTTTACTGATGCCGACGCGCAGAATCGAACTGCGGACCTACTGATTACGAATCAGTTGCTCTAC
>CAYZRM010000124.1:0-3426 GCA_964480845.1 uncultured Coxiellaceae bacterium
TCGTGAAGGTGGCCGCACAGTTGGTGCTGGTGTTGTCGCAAAAATTATTGAGTAAGAATAATGAGCAATCAAAACATTAAAATTCGTCTTAAATCTTTTGATCATAGATTAATTGATTTATCGACTCGTGAAATAGTTGAGACAGCAAAAAGAACTGGGGCACAAGTTCGTGGCCCAATTCCTCTGCCTATCAGAAAAGAAAAGTTTACGGTACTGATATCACCACATGTCAATAAAGATGCTCGTGATCAATATGAATTACGTACTCACAAGCGTTTGGTTGTCATCGTGCACCCAACAGAAAAGACTGTTGATGCATTAATGAAACTAGATCTTGCTGCTGGTGTAGATGTACAGATTAGCCTTGATGACGAGTAATCATAGGCAAGTTATTAACGAGGTATTACAATGACTACAATGACAATTGGGTTATTAGGTCGTAAAGTCGGAATGACACGAGTTTTTACAGAAAATGGGGTATCTATACCAGTAACTGTAATTGAGGTTGAACCAAATCGTGTATCGCAGATTAAGACCTTAGAAATTGATGGTTACAATGCCATTCAGTTAACAGGTGGTTCTAAAAAGGCTAGCCATGTTTCTAAGCCATTAGCTGGGCATTTCGCCAAGGCTAAAATTGAGGCTGGTGATACGTTATCTGAGTTTCGCCTTGATTCGATTGAAGGCTATGAAGCTGGACAAGTTATCAGTGTTGACAATGTTTTTACTGATGGTCAACTAGTAGATGTTTCTGGTACATCTAAAGGTAAAGGTTTTGCTGGTGGTGTGAAGCGTCATAACTTCCGTACCCAAGATGCTACCCATGGTAACTCAAGATCTCACCGAGTTCTTGGTTCTATTGGTCAAAACCAAACTCCTGGTAAGGTGTTTAAAGGTAAAAAAATGGCTGGACATCTTGGAAATGTAAAATCAACTGTTCAAAGCTTAGAACTTGTTAAAGTTGATAAAGAACGCAATTTACTTTTAATAAAAGGTGCTGTTCCAGGTTTCCCAGGTGCAAGGGTAGAGGTAAGACCCGCTGTTAAGCATCAGGCGGAGGATAAATAATGGAACTGACTACTAAAGATACTAACGCTAAATTAAAAGTTAACGAAGAAATTTTCGGTTATGAATACAATGAGGGTTTGATTCATCAAGCTGTTGTTGCGTTTATGAATAAAGCTCGTTCTGGTAACAGTGCTCAAAAAACACGTGCAGAAGTTCGTGGTGGTGGTAGAAAGCCATGGAGACAAAAAGGTACTGGACGTGCGCGTGCTGGTAGTATCAGAAGCCCAATATGGCGTTCTGGTGGGGTGACTTTTGCATCTAAAAAGCGCGACTATAGCCAAAAAATTAATAAAAAGATGTATAAGAGAGCTATTCGTAGTATTTTCTCTGAACTATATCGCAGCGGTAACCTAGTAATTGTTAGCGATTTTCAATGCAACTCAAACAAAACTAAAGATTTTGTTGCAAAGATGAATGAGCTAGAACTTAATAATGCGCTAATCATTATGAAAGAAGTAGGTGAGCAAGAATACTTGGCATCACGTAATTTAATTCAATACGATATCTGCGATTCGGATTGTGTTGATCCTGTAAGTTTGCTTCGTTTTGAAAAAGTCTTGATTACTGAAGCTGCAATCAAGAATTTAGAGGAGCTTTTAGGATGAATTCTGAACGTATATTAATGGTTTTACGTGAACCACATACTTCTGAAAAAACAACAATATTGGCTGATAAACTTAAAAAGTTCACTTTTAAAGTATTAAAAACTGCAACTAAATCTGAGATCAAGTCAGCTGTTGAAACCATGTTTAACGTTAAAGTTAAAAATGTTACGGTTACAAATGTAAAAGGTAAAACAAAACGTTTTAAGAAAACAGTTGGACAACGTTCTGACTGGAAAAAAGCTTTTGTTACTTTACAAGAAAACTATGACATCGATTTTAGCGTAGCAGAATAAGGCAGATTAAGATGGCATTATTAAAATCTAAACCAACCTCACCCGGAAGACGTGGTGAAGTTAGAGTAGTGCACCAGCATATTCACAAAGGCGCGCCTCATGCAGCCTTAGTTGAAAAATTAAATAAAACTGGTGGTCGTAATAATCAAGGTAGAATTACTGTTCGCCATATTGGTGGTGGTGTTCGTGCAAAATACCGTATTATTGATTTCAAAAGAAACAAAGATGGTATTGAAGCTAAAGTAGAACGTATTGAATATGATCCAAATCGTTCAGCTTTAATTGCATTAATTGTTTACAAAGATGGTGAACGACGTTACATTATCGCACCTTCTCAATTAGAAGTTGGTAATACTATTGTAAGTGGAGAAAATTCTCCTATAAGCACAGGTAATTGCCTACCTATAAAGAATATTCCCGTAGGTACAACAATTCACTGCGTGGAATTGAAGCCAGGAAAAGGCGCGCAAATGCTGCGAAGTGCTGGATGTAGTGGTCAGATAGTTGCAAAAGAAGGTAGTTATGCAACGATTAGATTACGTTCAGGTGAAATGCGTAAAGTATTAGTTAACTGCCGTGCAACAATTGGCGAAGTAAGCAATAGCGAGCATAGCTTGCGTGCATTGGGTAAAGCCGGTGCAAAACGATGGAGAGGTATTAGGCCAACTGTACGTGGTGTTGCTATGAACCCCGTTGATCACCCGCATGGTGGTGGTGAAGGCCGTACATCTGGTGGTAGACATCCAGTTTCTCCTTGGGGCGTACCGACAAAAGGATATAAGACGAGAAGTAATAAGCGTACAGATCGTTTTATTGTCAGAAGACGCAAAAAAAGATAATTAGCTAAGAGGATATCAAAGTGCCACGTTCTATTAGAAAGGGTCCTTTTGTCGATGACCACTTAATAAGTAGTTTTAGCTTCTGCAGTACCATAATCAACGTCAGCTCTAAAAGTATGTAGAGGAACTCTTCCCTCACGGTACCATTCACTACGTGCAATCTCAGCACCACCCAAACGACCACTTACGCAGATTTTTACGCCTTTAGCACCCGCTTTCATAGCAGATGTTACAGCGCGCTTCATCGCACGTCTAAACATAACACGTTGCTCTAATTGCTGTGCAATAGCCTCTGCTGCTAGAGTAGAATCAAGTTCTGGTTTACGCACTTCTTCAATATTAAGATGTACAGGTACGCCTAGTTTAGAAGCAATTTCACTTCTAATAGCCTCAATACCACCACCTTTTTTACCAATGATGATACCTGGGCGTGCAGTGTGAATAGTAACAACTGCATTATTGGCAGGCCTTTCAATCCTAATTTTGCTAACAGCAGCAGCCATAAGCTTTTTCTTAAGGTCTTTACGAAGGTTAATATCCTGGTTTAAAAGGTCAGCATAATTTTTAGATGCATACCATTTAGAGTTCCAGTCTTTATTAATGCCTAGGCGTATGCCTATA
>CAYZRM010000125.1:0-3374 GCA_964480845.1 uncultured Coxiellaceae bacterium
CCAAATTTAACACGGTGATATTTCTGATTGAGTAATTTAATAATGGCATAACTATCCATTAGTGATGCCGGATCATTACAAATAACAATCATAATTTCTTGAGAAGCATGTGAGAAATTTAAGACCTGATTTGATATGCCGGCTGCAGTATCAACCAACATTACATCAATTTCTTGGGTTAATGAAGAAAATGATTTAATTAACTCCACTGATTCTAAAGACGACAAATCTGCCATCTTTTGCATGCCAGATGCTGAAGGGATAATTTTTATACCTGCAGGCCCATCAATACAAATATCATTTAGGTCACAGCTGCCACTTAAAAAGTCATTAATATTTTTCTCTGGCCTTAGACCCAGCATAATATCTACATTTGCCAAGCCTAAATCAGCATCAAACAATAATACCTTTTTTTTCATCTTAGCAAAGGCTATCGCTAAGTTAACCGAAATGGTTGTTTTTCCAATTCCGCCTTTTCCCCCGGTAATTGAAATAATTCGCATAATTTAACCCCAGCGCTGCCGTTTCTTGCGATTTTTCTCCCAATTGCTGCGTGCAACCTCAGCCCTTTTAATGACATCCTCTTCATCATTTAACGTATCTTCTATTACTATTTCAGGTGTGACATCAATATTAGGAAAAATTTGCAAGACATTATCATCTTCTGCTAACGCTACCCCACCTATTTGAAAGTGATAACTCATTTCATTTGGCTGATAGGCCGCCATTGAATTTAGGTTGTGTATGATATTTGTCATATTGACATTAATACGTCTGGCAATGTCTTGCAATTGTGATTGCACATGCTCAAGTTGCTGCTGCATCTTTGCTAGTAATTCATGACTGATAGAATGCTCTTTTTCAACATCAGGGTGTGCTGGTACTGGTGAAATGGATTCTATTTCCACCTCTTCCACTGCATAAGGTAAACCTGCAATCACTTCCACACCATCTACTGTGCTTTTGGTTGAGTAAATCAGCGCTTCCTTACCCAATACTTCATGAATTTTCTGCATAGCTTTTTGTGTATTAATTGCCTTAAAACGATGCAACTTCATTCATTCATCCCTTAGCCAATTTTGGCAACAATATCTATTTGTCTATCATCCGGTATTTCGTTATGCGATAAAAAGTGCATAGTTGGCACGCCTGGTTTAAATAATTTTTCCATCAAAGAACGTAAATCATTTGCAACCAGAACGATTGGTGGGATAGAATCCGCTGTGCATTTTTGCACATACTCTAACAACCTTGAGTATATTCTTTCTGTTAACGATGGCTCTAATACCACCATTTTCTCTCCACCTTCTGGACTTGCCTGTATAGATTTATGCAATATTTGTGCCAAGTCATTATCAAATACCGCCACAGGTACTTCTTTCTTATTTGTACAGATGCTGTAAACAATTAAACGCTTCAAAGCAACACGTACAGACTCTACTAAATTGTCAACATCCTTAGACCTAGCCCAAGTTTCTATCATTTTTTCACATATGGTACGCATATCAACAATAGGTACTTCAGATTGCAAGAGACGCTGCAATACCGTTAATACCACATTCATTGGTACTGCTTGTGTGCCTGATGTCAGCATTTCGACTAGCTTTGGTGTGGAATTTGTCAGTTTATTTAAGATATTTTGTACTTCGTCGTAACCCAATAAATGAGAAGCATTAGAACGAATAATGTGGTTAAGATGCGTTGCTGTTACGGTACTTGCATCTACCACGGTATAGCCTAAACCCAAGGCATGCTCGCGTTTATCAGCTGTAATCCAGCAAGCATCTAGGCCAAATGTCGGATCCTTACAGGGTGTACCTGGTAATAAATGCTTTATATGGCCAGGGTTAATGGCTAAGTACATATCAGCGTAAATATCTGCTTCCGCAATCACGACGTTCTTTAAATAGATACGATAGTGATTAGCATTAATATTCAAGTTATCTTTGATATGCACTGTTGGAATTAAAAAACCCAATTCTTGTGAAAGTTTTTTCCTAATTGCTTTAATACGGTTAATTAATAAACCATCCTTATTAACACCAACCAGGGTGATTAAGCTATAGCCGATTTCTAATGAAATCCGATCTGATGAAACCACTTCATCCCAGTCTAATTCTAAACTAGCACTTGGTTTTTTGATTGCTTCACCACTAGGATCTAATAATTGGCCAATTTTTGACTCCTTATCCTTATTATTCTGTAAATAATAAGCTAATCCAGCAGAAGCAAATGCCAAGAGAAAAAATGGGAAATGAGGCATATTAGGAATCAGTGCCATCACAAATAAAATAACAGCCGTTACAATCAATGGTTTAGGATCATTAAATAATTGCCTAATAGTCTGCTTACTAATATCCTCTTCTTCACTAACACGAGTTACCATAATAGCAGCAGAAATAGACATTAATAATGAGGGAATCTGAGCAACCAAACCATCACCAATGGTTAATAAGGAGAACGTCTTAGCTGCTAATGCAGGTGGCATATGATGCTGGAAAACACCAATAATGATACCGCCTACTAAGTTAATAAATAGAATTAACATACCAGCAACCGCATCACCTCTAACAAACTTACTGGCACCGTCCATCGCACCATAGAAGTCAGCTTCTTGCATCACATCATTACGGCGTTTCTTTGCTTCTTCTTGAGTAATAACACCAGCGTTTAAATCAGCATCGATTGCCATTTGCTTGCCAGGCATCGCATCTAATGTAAATCTTGCACTGACCTCAGAAACACGTCCCGCACCTTTCGTAACAACAACAAAGTTAATAATCATTAAAATAGCAAAAATAATCATACCAACGACAAAACTACCGCCTATTACCACCTCACCAAATGCACGTATTACTTGCCCTGCAGCTGATGGGCCTTGGCTGCCATGTAAGAGCACAACGCGTGTAGAAGCAATATTCAGTGTTAAACGCAGCAAAGTGGTAACAAGCAAAATAGTTGGAAAAATACTAAACTCAAGCGGCCTGCTCACGTAAATACAAGCCATTAAAATAACCAATGATAAGGTGATATTAAATGAGAATAAAATATCCAATAAGAATGGTGGCAAAGGCAAAATTGTCATGCCCAACATAGAAACGATAATGATGAGCAAACCAAAATTGAAATTTTTCATGTTTTTAAGATTGCTTGCTAAAAAATTAGCGTTGATAAGACTTCGACTATTATTCATCGTAAATAAATTCCTTGGGTATCTGCAAATCCGTTGTGTGAATAGGCATGCCACCTAATCCTTGTTGATAGTTTCTTAACTGTTGCACATAAGATAATACAATTGCCACAGCCATATAAAGTGCTGGATGTACTTCTGTATTAATATCACTTGTACGATAAATAGCACGCGCTAAATACGG
>CAYZRM010000126.1:0-3346 GCA_964480845.1 uncultured Coxiellaceae bacterium
AAATAATTATCATATGTAATTCTATTCTGCTAAAATCACCCAAATGTAATCTACCTCAAAAAGGACTTTTGTAGTGACGGATCAAAACGAACAGCAAGCACCAGTATTGACAAACAATATAACACTCAACACACCGACCACAAACAGCCTAAACAACCCTTACATCGCTCTCGCAACTAGCGAAAACACCCGCCGTGCCTATCGTCAAGATATCCGTCACTTTCTCGTTTGGGGCGGGCAACTTCCTGCTAGCAGCGAACACATAGCCCACTATTTAGAAACCCATGCTGCCGCACTTAATCCTAACACGCTGGCTAGACGCTTAATTGCACTTCGCCACTGGCACACTTACCAAGGTTACGATGACCCTACCCTACATCCAGCAATAAAGAAAACTCTACGGGGTATTCAGCGTGTACATGGTAAACCCGCAAAAAAAGCACACGCCCTCACGCCCGCCGAACTGCTTGACCTGCATCAGCACTTGGCAAATGAAGCTTCGCTCACCGCTGCTCGTGATGATGCACTATTTCAAATCGGATTTTTTGGAGCGCTGCGTGGTAGTGAATTAGCAAATATACGCATCGAACATTTGACTTGGCACGCCACCCATCTTGAAATTGTACTACCCAATACAAAAACAGATGCTACACACGCCGGCCAACGCTGCATCATTACCAAAGGCGAAGCAACTCTCTGCCCTCTTCAAGCCCTTACTCACTGGCTGACTCAAAGCAATATTCAGTACGGGCCAATTTTTAGACGTATACGCAAAAATGATGAACTGGGTCACACTGCACTTAACCCACTCTCCATCACAACTATTTTAAAAACGCGCGCTGAACAAGCGGGGCTTACCCATATTAATCAAATAAGCAGCCATAGTCTGCGCCGCGGATTTGCAACTAGCGCCGCACTTGCCGGAGAGCCAGTTCAAACTATTATGCGTGATGGACGCTGGAAAAGTGTTAGCATCGCCATTAGCTATATTGATCAAGCCAATCAAGTGACCCATCATGCTGGTAGTAAGATTTTAGAGGCTATTAATGACAATAAATAAATGACATTAATAATATATTATAATTTATTGAATAATAACAAAATTATTTATAATTAAGTCAATAAGTGCGACGATAAACGCTTACAAGACAAATTAGATAAATCTATATGGATGTGTAAAATTTGTATAGATTAAAGCAAGAATTAGCCTTATAATGCACAATTGCAACTAACCAAAATAACAACAATTTATTAAATAAATATAAGTGGTATTAACGTGTCGTTTATCTCAACTCAATCAAAAGGTACTTTATTGGTTGCCCTTTCCGGCATACTCTATGGCATTGTTGGCTACTGCGGCACCATGCTTTTTCAAGAGCATTTTAGTGTTCCCGCTATGTTATTTTGGCGATTTGTCATCGCTTCTATTTGGATGGGTGCAACTTGCTATTTGCAGCGCAAAAGACTATCCATCCCTGTAAAACATCCCGGAAATTTATTAAAAGCAGTGATCTTTAGCGCCATATTTTATAGCGGTGCTAGCGCATTTTACTTCCTGGCATCTGAGCACATAGGAACAGGAGCTGCCATGGTTATTTACTTCTCCTTTCCTGTATTTGTAATTCTATTCTCTTGGCTGCTTAGTGAATGGAAGATGAATAAAGCGGCATTCCTTTCGCTAACCGGGGTAGTTGCTGGTTTGATACTACTTAAAGGTAATGGTGAAACAACATTGAACTTTGTTGGAATTCTACTAGGATTAATCTCAGCCCTCTTTTATGGGTGTTATGTATTTAATGGCCAACACACAACACATGTTACTGATACAAGACTGCTTACCCTACTTATTTGTATTGGGAATGCTATTATATTTCTTGCTTTGACTTGCTACACCCATACCTGGATCTTGCCCACAACAACAAAAGCTTGGGTCAACATTCTTGCCATAGGTATTATATCAACAGCGCTACCAATCCAATTATTATTGGATGGACTTAAATTTATTAGCTCTGTTAAAGCATCTATTTTGTCTGTATTTGAACCTGTAGTTGTCGTGATACTGGGTGTTGCCTTACTAGATGAAGCTATCTCAGGTGTGCAGCTAATTGGGATGATTGTGATTTTAACAGGCGCTATCTTGATTCAATTTGAACGTTCAGCAGACATTTCGCCAGCACATAAGGCAGATGAAATCATTAAGTAATAGTCAAAACACAGCGACACCTCCCATCCCATGATCCCCAAATAAAAAAGGAGAGCAAGAGCTCTCCTTAATAAGTTACTACTGATCAACCTGTCTTAAACTTTATATTCCTTTTTATCGACAACACATTTCTTGCAGCAGCAAGCATAAGCACAATGGCCAGCAATTGCAGCAGCTAATGCGCCAATAAAGAATAAAAAGAACGCTAAGAAGCTAGTCAATGCAAATACGTTGGCTGCATCACCAGTATTTACATCAGCCGTCACGCTTGTTGATCCCTCGGATTTTTTCACCATAACATGTGTAGGAGCTGTATTTTCAACACCAGAAACTGCTACACTCTGCACAGCAATAGGGCCGGTCAGCATTGCTGTAGAAGCAGCCATAAAACTACCCATATGTCCTGATAAGAAAATGGCAAATACCAACGCAACACACCAGGTTGTAAAGCCATACAAGCAGCCATGATTACATTTTTTAGCTACACCATCATCATGACAGACTTTGCTAGCACCTAAATGCCCTGCCACCCAACCGCCCAGGCCCATGGAAACAATCGCGATAATGATCATACCAACAAAGCCACCTATTACGAGTGTGGCAGTGCTATCACTATGTGCGATCGCGGTTAAACCGATAGCAACACTAAACATATTTAGCAAAAAACCAATTCCTATCGCCACCAATGCACCCACAAATACGGCAGACCAAGAAAAGCATCTTTTGCCAAACTTCGATGTTTTACATACTTCAGCTTCTTTAACAACGGTATTCATGTCCATTCTCCTATAATATGACAGGATTGCTTAATATAAGATCATTTTAACATGACAAGATTAAGATTAGTCTGAGCACAGCGCCTCTACCCACTAATCGCTTGATTTATACTTATAAATAATCTTAAGCAAATATATTGAACACCTGAGTTTAGTATTTGTTCACAGAGACCAAAATCAGAACCAATTACCATCAGATAGGTTACTCTATTTACAGAAGGTGAAAAATAATCATTTAATTAGTTGATTAATATAATAATATTACTTATGTGCGTTATGTGAACACCCTAGGGTAAACCAGTAAAAATGCCTTCTTCACGGCTTTTAGATAGGTTACTCACAGAGTTATCCACAGAAACTGTGGATA
>CAYZRM010000127.1:0-3184 GCA_964480845.1 uncultured Coxiellaceae bacterium
GTAGTGTATCATTTTCTTGATTGCTCAACCCAGAACTTTGTCGCACCAGCAACTGCTGCGGGGATAGCGAAAAAATTGATCACGGGAAACAAAGAAGCAACCAATGCCGAGGCACCAAAACCTAATGATATCCATTGTCTTTCTTCCATCCATCCCCTTACTGTTTTAATAGGGATACGATGATTATCCGTTGGGTAATCAATATAAGTTAATGCCATAAACCAAGCATGAAATAAAAATAAAAAAATCGGTGCAAACACTTGCACTCCAGGAATCAATAATAATATTAATAAGGCTAAAGCACGCGGTAGATAATAGCCTAAAATAGCCAACTGACGCCCAACAATACGAGGCACATCCTTTATATTTTCAAGCAAAGTGCGTGATTCCGCCAAACTACCTGTCAAATAATATTCCACTTTTTCTGCTAAAAAACTATTAAACGGAGCACAAATAATATTTGCTAATGTAACAAAGGTATAAAGCAATACCACGCAATAACTCAAAAAAAATAAGCCCCAGAGTATCCAGCTAAGCCATAGCAACCACGTTGGCAAGAAAGTTGCAAACCAAGCATTAAACTGCCCCATAAAATGGACCAATATCATAAAAAAGCTAATAAATAAGAGGATATTAATGATCAATGGAATAATGACAAAACGCCTAAGACCTGGCTGCATGATTAATGCAAAACCATCCATCAAATACTTCATCCCTAGAAACGGTTGATTAATCATCATGTTGCCACTACCTCGCCACCAGCTATTATATCAAATCCTATATATGCTCAAACGGTATATAACGGCTTAAAAAATCAGGAATACGCTGTTCCAGCCAATATTCAGGCTTCCAAGGATATTTACCGCTCACAAATCCAACATGACCACCGCCTTCAGTCACCTCAAGCACCACAAAAGGTGATAGCTCACCAGGTGCAGGAATCACATCTTCCGACATAAAGGGATCATCTTTGGCATGCAATATTAATGTTGGTACTTTAATGTTCTTCAAATATTGCCGACTACTGGTTTGAGAATAATAATGCTCAGCATTCTGGAAGCCGTGCAAAGGTGCTGTATATGCATTATCAAAATCGCGAATATTACTTGCACCAGTGATCATATCTAAATTATCTGGGCAAGGTGTAATTGATTGAAATTTCTCCTGTAACCGTCCCTGCACACAACGCAACAAATACCACTGATAAAATCTTGAAAAACCTTTCTGAATTCTGTCCGCTGCCTTATGTAATTCAAAAGGAACAGAAATAGCAACAGCCGCCCGCAGTGGATTTTTATGCTTGGTTTCACCCATCCATTTCAATAGAATATTGCCGCCCAGCGAATAACCGATCGCAACCATTTCCTTATTTTCTTTTCTCTCTGCAAGCAAGCGGGCTATATAATCAATATCATTGGTTTCACCAGAATGATAGCCACGAATTAAACGATTTGGCTCACCACTACAGCCTCTAAAATAAACAAACGCTGCGCGTAAACCACCATCATCAATGACATTTAAAATACCGCGCGCATAGTGCGAATGAATAGACCCTTCAAATCCATGCAATACCAAAACCAGTGGGCCTGTTTTTTCTTTATTCACCCAGTCAATATCAATAAAATCACCATCAGGCAATTCTATTCTTTCTCTTTCTAATCTGGATTTAATGCCATTATGGCGTAGCAACACTGGCCAGAGCGTTTGCAGGTGAGGATTACGCAACCACCATGCAGGTTTAAATACGTTAATACTCATTACGCCCTCCAAGCAATCCTAACTCCATCTCTAGGACCAGTATAGCATGTTATCTTTTGTGCTATATAATCAGCCACCTAGATAAAATCATAAAACCCTGCCGATTGAATTCAACTTATGCACAATATATACATATAAGATCAATGAAGAATCAATAAACATGCGTATTTAGGCAAAGCACAATTAAATGTCGCTTTAAGCTGCCTCAGCAAAAGATAATAGATTGCTTCGCTACGCTCGCAAAGACGGCGGGTTAAGGTAATGTTGAATATAAGCTAATCTAGCCAACTTTTAAAGCTGACGTATTATCATGCGTTCCCTGTAATTGTGATTGCATCGAGCAGTCCACCAGCCTGCCGTCTTTGCGAGCGTAGCGAAGCAATCCATGATCAGTACTTGAAGTACATGCGGTAACAGTGGCAGGTGGAATCCACTGATTTTGCTACACGAATTTTAGTCTATTTCGCGACACCGACTATTAAAACTCAAAAGGAATCACTTATTTTTAATTTGATAAAATCGACACTCAACTCCTTTCACCATGTCTTTTTTATAGAATTTCATGCCACATTTTTCCATAACACGCTGCGAAGCAACATGTTCAGTCACTGTATAGGCCATAATAAAATCAGCATTAATATTCTTTTTAGCCCACTTTAGCAAGGCTTCTAGCGCCTCAGTCGCATACCCCTGACCCCAGCAATGCTTATGAAAAACATAGCCAACCTCAATCTCACCACTTTCAACAGGCGCAAAACCAGCGCGGCCAACAAAGTCGCCCGTTTCTAGATTGAAAATAACAAAGACTGGGAGCCCTAATTCCTTATGATAAGAAATAAACTCATTCATACGCTTGGTAATTTGATTCTTATCAGGCACCCCATCAGGGAAAAACCGCCTCACGTCTGAGTCGCTATCTAAAGGCGTCAAAAAATCTAAATGCTCTTTATCAAGGTGCTTAAATCCCAAACGCTGTGTTTTAAATAGATAGTCATCGCTCATAGTCGTGATCCCACCAATTCTCTTTTTTAGTATAACACGTTCTTACAAACCCAGCCGACTCACTCTGCCACCGTGATCGGCGCCCCTTTTGTGATAAAAGGAGGTTTAGTAAACCATAAAATAGCCAACAACCCCAAAAAGGCAACTGCTGACAACCAAAAAATATCATTTGTTGCCAACATAAACGCTTGATGCGTAATGATATTATCTAGTTCAATATACCCTTTTAACCCTTTAAATCCTAGCTCAGATAAGACATCCAGCGCATGCAAGCTATGTATATTAAATTCATTAATAGGATCAACCAAATAACTATGGTGATATTGCTCCCTTCTATTCCACAGCGTAACACTGAGAGACGTACCAAAGTGATCTTCACCCGCTTTCATAGACACGCCTATGCGACAGCTTTACATTGATTCTC
>CAYZRM010000128.1:0-3087 GCA_964480845.1 uncultured Coxiellaceae bacterium
ATTCCCGCTAACTGTCGTCCCGCGGCTTGTCCGCGGGATCCAGGCAGGCAATGCCAAGCTAGACCCCCCGCCTTCGCGGGGGACGACGAGGTTGGCGGGAATTCCTGCAAAGACGGCAGGCTGGTGGACTGCTTTGCTATCCTCACAATAACATGGCGCGCATGATAATACGTCAGCTTTAAGTCAGTTAGATTAGCTTAACCCGCCGTCTTTGCGAGCGTAGCGAAGCAATCCATATTGCCTCTTATTGCCGCTCCTCCAAATCCAAGCGCCTTGCGCGGGCCGCAATCAAGACCGGGATATTATTTAAAATGGGATAAGCCAAATGATCAAATCGGCAAATTAATTCCTGGTTATGCTGATCATAAACAAGCTCCCCCTTACAAACAGGACATGCTAATATCTCAAGTAAATTTTTATCCATATTTATCTCCTTAGTGGATGGCATACTAACTGGAAGCTTAAATGATGACAATGCACCCGTTTAATCTGGAACCTGTTCACCCCTCCTGGCTACCCTCTATTCAAAACGGGTTATCTGCCATGGATGCGAATTATCTCGCGAGCCTTGCTAACACCCCCAACTGGCTACCTGGTCCCGAAAAGATTTTTAATGCCTTCTCTTTACCCATCAACAAAGTCAATTACGTACTATTTGGCGAATCACCTTATCCCCGAGCAATCTCGGCAAATGGCTATGCTTTCTGGGATGCAGCAGTGAAAGAATTATGGTCACCATCAGGCTTGAGCAAGCCTGTGAATCGTGCAACTTCTATGCGTAATATTCTAAAAATGCTCCTTATTGCCGAAGGATTACTCTCCCCCCAAGACAGCTCACAAACTGCTATTACTCAAATAGATAAAAATCAGCTTATCCAAACCAATAAAGACTTCTTTACTCAATTACTAAATAAAGGGTTTTTACTGCTCAATGCCACCCCTATTTTGCAAGCTAACGGTAAACCACAAAAAGATGCCAAGGCCTGGCTGCCTTTTGTAAGAGAGATTCTAGCTACTATCTTAGAACAGCAGCCCCAAGTCGAACTGATACTCTTAGGTCGAATTGCTAATACCATTGACACACTGCTACCCAAAAAAGACGTCCGTAAACTGTATGCCGAACATCCTTACAACTTGTCATTCATCACCAACTCGCAAGTCATTGATTTTTTTAAACCTTTGCATTTATTGCACAAATACGAGAATCAACCTTAGTAAATACCTGATTTGCTATACTTTAATAAAAAAGATAAAGTTATAGTATAACCGCATAGGTTTTAACCATTACCTTACCTAGAGGACCGAGCATGCGTATACTACTAGTTGAAGATGACGACCTACTAGGCGAGGGCACACGCAAAGGCCTGATTCAAGATGGTTATACAGTTGACTGGGTGAAAGATGGCTCCCTTGCTGACCAAGCACTGAAAACAGAGAATTTTGATTTAATCGTCCTAGACTTAGGTCTACCTAAAATCCCTGGCATTACTGTCTTACAAAATTTACGTGAACGTGGCAACACAACCCCTGTTTTGATCTTAACAGCGCGTGAATCTATCGAAGATCGCGTCAAAGGCCTAGATAGTGGTGCAGATGATTACCTGACCAAACCTTATGATTTATTTGAATTACAAGCACGCTTACGTGCACTACAGCGCCGTTTTGCTTCCAGGGCAGCACCGCTTCTAACACACAGCGGCATTACCCTAGACCCGGCTTCTCATACTGTTAGCTATCACGATGAGCCGCTTAATCTTTCCCGCCGCGAATTTGCGCTCCTGCATGTTCTGCTTGAAAATACAGGTCGTGTATTATCCCGCGAACACTTAACCCAATCACTATACGGCTGGGGTGAAGAAGTAGATAGTAATGCGCTAGAAGTGCATGTACATAATCTTAGAAAGCGTTTTGGACAAGAATTTATTCGCACGGTACGTGGCATAGGCTATACCATCGAAAAAAGTAAAGATGCTGGCTAATGCTTAAATCCATAAAATATTTCCTTATCATCAGCTTATTACTAAGTGTTACGCTTGCGTCCGCAATTAATGGCCTGGGTAATTATATTTTAGATGAAAAAGTGGTTCAGCCTTATTTAGATAGCCAATTAATACGTATGTCCTCCTTAATTGAAATCCTAAATCAATCGACTAATACCAACTCCCAGATTCGTAACGATTTAATTAACTACCTACACAAAACACAGCCCATTACTGGTCAGAAGTTCTTCTTTGAAGTCTGGCGGCATGATGGCACTCTCCTAATGCAGTCCTCTGATAAAATACAATCACTTAGGAATAGCCCCATAGGATTCAGCGACAAAATAATTAATCACAAGGACTGGCGCGTTTATAAAACAAATGATAGACACCTAAGCGCACAAATTATTGTGGCAGAAGAATATAACCTACGCCGCCAGCTAGCAGATGATATTGCACGTAGTAATGCACACATTTTGCTAGTTATTTATCCGCTATTTGGCGTTCTTATTTGGTTTATTATCACACTGGCTTTACGCTCGATTGTAAGAGTCACCAATGAAATATCTCATCGTGCGTCCACCTTCCTAGAACCTGTGCAACTAACTGAAATTCCCTCAGAAATCAAACCGCTAGTGGCTGAACTCAACCAACTATTTATACGACTAAAACTAGCCTTTGAACGTAATAAACGCTTCGCTGCTGATGCAGCGCATGAGCTTCGTACACCATTAGCCGCCTTAAAAACCCATGCACAAGTGGCCTTAAAAACTGATAATGATGTGGATAGACAAAAAGCATTACAAAAAGTCATAGAAAGTGTTGATAGAAGCTCACATGTGGTAGCTCAGCTACTAACCCTCAGCAAATTAGGGGAAGAAGAGACATTGACTGACATGAAGCCAGTTAACTTATATAAACTGGCTATTGAAATCATTGCTTATCTTGCACCTCAGGCACTGGAAAAAAATATAGAGCTTGAACTAATGCCTAATCCACGCTCACCTTACGTAAAAGGCAACGATACAGCTCTCGGCATCCTCATTCGCAACTTAGTTGATAATGCCATCCGTTATACACCCAATAATGGCCAAGTCACTGTTTCAAT
>CAYZRM010000129.1:0-2955 GCA_964480845.1 uncultured Coxiellaceae bacterium
AAAGTATTGAGGTGCCTTTATGTTACATGCCGTAACAGGTTGGCACCTGCTATAATCATCTGTTTTCTTACTTAAAAATCCTAGCATCGCACCATACAATGAAATAACTAATACAGATAGCATCACCTTTTTAATAAGCTGAGATTTTTTTAAATCCGCTGCATGCTCTTGCCCCCTAAGCAATAAGTCTTGATAATAAACATCAAACAACTGAATTAATTTTCTCGATTTATCTAAATCCTTAATAAAATATTTTTCATATTGACACCTATCTGACACGACATCGTAATAGCCCGTGATCACTTGTCTTTCTCGTCCAAATTCAATCTTGCTTAATAAATAAGTTTGAAGTGAACATTTAGAAGCAATACAAGAAAGCAGTTTTTTATTTTCATTACTAGGGTTTTTTCTGCAATAATTCCTGGCCCAACAAAAGAAATAGATTTTATCTTGTTTATTTAAGCCATCTAACACTGCATATCTATCAAAAATATCGCCTCTAAACCAGCGCTCTATTAATGTTTGATTGGCGTTGTTTGGAAGCGCAATATTAGCTCCTTGTTTAATAAGTAGGGAAATTATTTTTCCATGCGTAGTTAAATGAATAGCTGCATCTAAATTCTTATCACAAGCATTCACCATAAGCTCTGAACCAGACAGCTGAAAATAACTCTCAATAATATCTGCTCGATTATAGCAGACAGCAATATGCAATGGCGTTCTCTCATCATTATCTGTATCTATCCATGGTGGAACCATCTCAGGAAAATGAGCACTAACAATCTCAGCTAGCTTTAGAAAGAGAGCTGTATCACCAATTTCTGCTAGCAGATGGAAACAATTCCTACCTTTCTCATCATAATCAAATAAATTAGACTGCAAAACTTCTTTTTGATTTGATATTTCATTCAACCACAAAGGCAATAAAACATTATTGATGAACTGTAAACCACCAGTTTTCTCAAGACAAATAATCAAGTAACTAATATCATTATAGTTTTTTTCGCTATAATTTACCTTTAATTCCTCAGGTGCTTCTTTACTTTGATCAACACACCACTTAGCAGCTTGCCATTTTTCTTCGCTGATTAATTCAAATAAATTATATCCTAATGATGTAGAACGGACTTGACTATTCCTGCCTTGCATTTTTACTCCATGATGATGGTGATATAGACAAAATATATAGCAGTATTCTTAGCGAAGGAGAAGAGAAATTAATTTACTGAATAGGTAGCTGCCTCACTCATGCTGCCATTAGGTAACACTTCATACAATTTAAATTTTGGTGTTTGGCCAAATATAGGACTAATAGCTGGCACACCTGACATAGGCACTTGCTCTTGATTAATATGAAACCACCCAAAATGAGTATGGCCAGACAATAACCCTGCTATTTCCGGTGCAAATTCCTGCATATCTGCTTCAAATGCCTTTGTAAAAGTTGACTTCCATAAGCTAAGCGCCTTAAATAAATAAATGCGCGACATAGCATAGACCTCTATGTTCATAGGGACGTGCATAGCAATAACAACACGCTCATGATTCGCTTTAGCATCAATTAATTGCTGATGCAGCCATTTTAATTCTGCTATTGCTGCTTGATTAGACCCTCTACCAACTGCCTTATGTGAAAACATCACTGTATTTAATACCAGTAAACGTAAATTTGGTGTTAGCTGAATAGCATAATAACCAGCCGTGCTGAATGTTTTTAATAAGCTAGCTTTACCGGCAGGCTGCTTAATTAACTTGACCCACATATTGCCTATATCACGAAAAAATTGCTCATGTGGACGAGTTACATAATCACCTGAATAAGAGTCATTATTACCAACGGTCATATAAACACTTTTATCTGGAAACGCTGCCATCAATTCTTTTGTAATAAAAGCCATTGTTTTATTCGCAAATTGCACATAACCACTATAGGAACGATCGCCAGAATAGGCACGATAATCATTTCGATACTCATGCCCCAGCATATCTCCTAATACCACCACAAATTGAGCATTATTTTTACTAGCCTGCGTGCTTGCCTCCAGCAAGGCTTTGTGCAGTAAAGCATAGTTCGTATCTTGACCCATTTTAGATTCAGTAATGTGAGCGGAGGCTAATAAATACTGCCATTCACTCACCGGAGCAGATTTTAATTTGGCAATCAAAGGGCATTTACCACTAGATACATCACAATTAACGAAAGGATCGAAATGAATATCTGCCAGTCCAATGAAATAGATAGGCTTGGCTGCTTCCTGCGCTTCTTCAGCATACAAGCACCCCTCTCCCATACTATAGATCCCTATAATAAGAGAGAGCTTAATCAGTAATAGATTAACTATTCGCATACAATGCCTTACTTGATTGCAACGACACCACAAGCAATACGCGCACCACCGCCACCCAATTTCTCAGGCTTATCGGAATAGTTATCACCATTGGCATGTATCATCAAGGCATGATTTTTAATATCTGATAATTTGAAGCGAGGCGCTAACATAGGCAAAGTAGCATTGCCATCTTTATCAACAACCAAAACAGGTAAATCGCCCAAATGGCCGCGCTTATAAGGGCCTTCATGCTCTCCAGTATGAGCAGGATCTAAATGACTACCCGCCGCATTACCCATATCATCGCAACTAGGTTTTTCATGGATATGAAAGCCATGAACACCAGGTGGTAAATCGTGAAGATTAGGTGTTAGCAAGACACCGCCTAGTGCATTTTCTAGGGTCACACTACCAATTGCCTTACCCTGCCCCTGTTCAGCTACTAAATACATAGGAACAACCACTTTAGCAGCATAAGCTACTTGGAAACCTAATAAGGCTACAACAGCGAGCGTCGTACGCAAAGATGATTTAGGCATTTTTCATTATCCTTGAATGGCATTTGATAGAGTAGTGTATCATTTTCTTGATTGCTCAACCCAGAACTTTGTCGCACCAGCAACTG
>CAYZRM010000130.1:0-2955 GCA_964480845.1 uncultured Coxiellaceae bacterium
AAAGTATTGAGGTGCCTTTATGTTACATGCCGTAACAGGTTGGCACCTGCTATAAACATCTGCTTTTTTACTTAAAAACCCTAGCATCGCACCATACAATGAAATAACCAATACAGATAGCATCACCTTTTTAATAAGCTGAGATTTTTTGAAATCCGCTGCATGACCCTGCCCCCTAAGCAATAATTCCTGATAATAAGCATCAAACAATCGAATTAATTTTCTCGATTTATCTAAATCCTTAATAAAATACTTTTCATATTGACACCTATCTGATACAACATCATAATTTCCCGTGATCACTTGTCTTTCTCGTCCAAGCTCAATCTTACTCAATAAATAAGTTTGAAGTGAACATTTAGAAGCAATACAAGAAAGCAATCTTTTATTTTCATTACTAGGATTTCTTCTGCAATAATCCCTCGCCCAACAAAAGAAATAGATTTTATCTTGTTTATTTAAGCCATCTAACACTGCATATCTATCAAAAATATCGCCTCTAAACCAGCGCTCTATTAATGTTTGATTGGCGTTGTTTGGAAGCGCAATATTAGCTCCTTGTTTAATAAGTAGGGAAATTATTTTTCCATGCGTAGTTAAATGAATAGCTGCATCTAAATTCTTATCACAAGCATTCACCATAAGCTCTGAACCAGACAGCTGAAAATAACTCTCAATAATATCTGCTCGATTATAGCAGACAGCAATATGCAATGGCGTTCTCTCATCATTATCTGTATCTATCCATGGTGGAACCATCTCAGGAAAATGAGCACTAACAATCTCAGCTAGCTTTAGAAAGAGAGCTGTATCACCAATTTCTGCTAGCAGATGGAAACAATTCCTACCTTTCTCATCATAATCAAATAAATTAGACTGCAAAACTTCTTTTTGATTTGATATTTCATTCAACCACAAAGGCAATAAAACATTATTGATGAACTGTAAACCACCAGTTTTCTCAAGACAAATAAT
Source organism: uncultured Coxiellaceae bacterium (assembly GCA_964480845.1). GTDB lineage: Bacteria > Pseudomonadota > Gammaproteobacteria > DSM-16500 > DSM-16500 > Aquicella. Next base: position 976 of record CAYZRM010000130.1, read on the forward strand.
CAAGTAACTAATATCATTATAGTTTTTTTCGCTATAATTTACCTTTAATTCCTCAGGTGCTTCTTTACTTTGATCAACACACCACTTAGCAGCTTGCCATTTTTCTTCGCTGATTAATTCAAATAAATTATATCCTAATGATGTAGAACGGACTTGACTATTCCTGCCTTGCATTTTTACTCCATGATGATGGTGATATAGACAAAATATATAGCAGTATTCTTAGCGAAGGAGAAGAGAAATTAATTTACTGAATAGGTAGCTGCCTCACTCATGCTGCCATTAGGTAACACTTCATACAATTTAAATTTTGGTGTTTGGCCAAATATAGGACTAATAGCTGGCACACCTGACATAGGCACTTGCTCTTGATTAATATGAAACCACCCAAAATGAGTATGGCCAGACAATAACCCTGCTATTTCCGGTGCAAATTCCTGCATATCTGCTTCAAATGCCTTTGTAAAAGTTGACTTCCATAAGCTAAGCGCCTTAAATAAATAAATGCGCGACATAGCATAGACCTCTATGTTCATAGGGACGTGCATAGCAATAACAACACGCTCATGATTCGCTTTAGCATCAATTAATTGCTGATGCAGCCATTTTAATTCTGCTATTGCTGCTTGATTAGACCCTCTACCAACCGCCTTATGTGAAAACATCACTGTATTTAATACCAGTAAACGTAAATCTGGTGTTAGCTGAATAGCATAATAACCAGCCGTGTTGAATGTTTTTAATAAGCTAGCTTTACCGGCAGGCTGCTTAATAAGCTTGACCCACATATTGCCTATATCACGAAAAAATTGCTCATTTGGACGAGTAACATAATCACCTGAATAAGAATCATTATTACCAACGGTCATATAAACACTTTTATCTGGAAATGCTGCTGCCAGTTCTTTTGTAATAAAGGCCATCGTTTTATTCGCAAATTGCACATAGCCAGCATACGAACGATCACCAGAATAGACACGATAATCATTTCGATACTCATGCCCTAGCATATCGCCCAACACTACTACAAATTGAGCATTATTTTTATTAGCCTGCTCACTCGCCTCCATCAATGCCTTACGCAATAAAGCATAGTTTGTATCTTGACCCATTTTAGATTCAGTGATGTGAGCAGACGCTAATAAATGCTGCCATTCACTCACTGGAGCAGATTTCAATCTAGCAATCAAAGGGCATTTACCGCTAGATACATTACAATTGACAAAAGGATCAAAATGGATATCTGCCAATCCAATAAAATAAATAGGACTGATTGTTTCCTGCACTTCTTCAGCATATAAGCACCTCTCTCCCACAGTATAGATTCCTATAATGAGAGAGAGTTTAATCAGCAATAGGTTAACTATCCGCATATAATGCATTACTTAATAACAACCACTCCACAAGCAATACGCGCACCACCCCCACCCAATTTCTCGGGTTTATCGGAATAGTTATCACCATTGGCATGTATCATCAAGGCATGATTTTTAATATCTGATAACTTGAAGCGAGGCGCCAACATAGGCAAAGTAGCATTGCCATCTTTATCAACAACCAAAACAGGCAAATCACCCAAATGGCCGCGCTTATAAGGGCCCTCATGCTCTCCAGTATGAGCAGGATCTAAATGACTACCAGCCGCATTACCCATATCATCGCAACTAGGTTTTTCGTGGATATGAAAGCCATGAACGCCGGGTGGTAAATCGTGAAGATTAGGCGTTAACAAGACACCGCCTAGCGCATTTTCTAGGGTCACATTACCAATTGACTTACCCTGCCCCTGTTCAGCCACTAAATACATAGGAACAACCACTTTAGCAGCATAGGCTACCTGGAAACCTAGTAAGGCTACAACAGCGAGCGTCGTACGCAAAGATGATTTAGGCATTTCTCATTATCCTTGAATGGCATTTGATAGGGTAGTGTATCATTTTCTTGATTGCTCAACCCAGAACTTTGTCGCACCAGCAACTG
>CAYZRM010000131.1:0-2772 GCA_964480845.1 uncultured Coxiellaceae bacterium
CATTTGGCGTTAATATGCTCAGTAATTCAATCAGTAATCTGGTGTAATCAAATGAGGTATTTAGTAAGGATGACTCATAAGGGGTTTCAACGGTCAAACTGCTAATAATGCTCTTTCTCTTTGCCGATGTTAGGCTTTTAATTCTAGAGATAACATCTTTTATCTTTTTTTCTTCCGCTGATTCTGCGATTGTATCAACTTGATTTTCTTCTTTTTTGATAAATCTGCCTTCTAGATTAAGCTCTTTAATAATCTCGCCAGCAAGTATTGGGGATGTTTCTAATAGCCGCTCTATGGCCTTGATCGCTCGATTTTGATTTTTGTTTAATCCTGTTCTATATAAACTGGTAATCATTATTTTTGTTTCAGATTGTTGATCTGCAACATTTTGCTTGGAAGAAGGAGTAATGGTATCGATGTGTGCAGGAAGCGACTCAGATGGAGCGCGTGGCACATTAATTCTAACAATAGCATCTTCAGTAAACTCTTCTAGCCGTCTTGTTTTTGAGTGGCTTGGCTGAAAAAATACAAGCTTTTCTTTTGCTCTGGATGCCCCAACAAATAACCCATTAAGAAGAGTATTATATTCCATATCGATGACTGCTTGCTTGTGGGGTCTAGAAACATGATCGAGATTTTCTTGGTAATGGAAGACTTTAACATCCGGTAATGAACGGCTCAATTTTTCAAAATCAGCTTGCTTACTGCCTGTAAATGGTTTGTAAATGACGACAATTCGGAATTCCAATCCCTTACATTCTTTTACTGTATAAGCACAATCTGGCAGTTCTTTTTCACCGGTTGCTTCATTTACCTGACCAAAGCTGTCAATTATTTCTTGCTTATGTTTAGAGTCATAAATAATTGCAAAATGTATGTCATCCAATGGCAATACGCCCAAACTTTCCATTGTTTTAACATAGCTTAGCGAGCCTCTTTTTCCATTAATGGGAGGGTGAATGAAAGGCATTTCTCGCTTAAATGCAATACCACCCGAAAAATAATATTTAAGTTGGAGTATAGCATTTGAAAAATAGATATTTTCAGCAAAGGATCGATAGGACGTTGTTAACACCGTGTGTGTTGCTGTTTTTTGGAATTGGCTAAAAAGTTCTTGCTCAATAAAATGGCAAGAGTTTGTATTGTCCGATAACCCTTGATGGTGTCCCGCAAGAATAGCAATATTCCCATTTTCAGCTAGTGAAATAATAGAAGATTGATGTATTCGAGAGCCATCTAATGCTTCATCATATACAATTGCCTGGAAGTTGTGAGTTGATTCAATCGCCGTGAATTGTAGATTGACTCTTGTACCTAATGATTGCTTGTATCGCTTAAGAGCGGCGAATAGCCATTTTCTTTTTTCAATATCTTTTTCTTCTGGATAACCCGTGTCTTGCGAGCCTTTATTATTGAGATATTCTTCTTCTGTTTTGTATCTGGATATAATTCGGAACTCTTGATAAGCCTCTTCCAGCTCGCTCTTTGAAAGCAACTTTACTTTCTTAATTTCTGTTTTCAGCCATTCCAAGCAATGCTCTGTTTCATCTACACCATTTTCACACAAGAGTTGAGCTTCTGGGTATTTTTCTTTGTATAATTGTGTAGGTGTTCTAAATGATACGCTCACATGCTCTGGTAGTTTAGTATCCGTTTCAAAAAACATCTGCTCGACTGATTTTGCCAAATTTGGATTTTCTGTGACAAATAGTATGCGAGTAAGTTCGGTTGTATTTTTTTCGCTTTCAGTTACAGCAATGTTTATAAGAATTTCTAATGCTGCGCAGGTTTTTCCTGATCCAGGAGCACCACTTAAAATAAAGGGCATTTTTAGCTTGGATGCTGCTACTTGGCTATCATCAAGAGGAAGGTAGGTACTATTGTAATAGGAGAAGCTACCAGAATACTCTGACAATTCGACTGTGTCTGGGGCGCTGCTTGTAGCTGAAGATGAGGCTTCACAAGGAATGCTTGCCGCTGATATATAGCTTTGTGATAATGGTGCAATGTCTTCATGGTGAGGCCTGGCTTGAACCGCAATATAATAGCTATTTTCACCCTCATGGCGCTTAATTAAGTCTAAGCGCGATTCTCTATTAATTCTTAATTGGTAATGATTTTCCGATATTTTCTTTAAGTCTGCCCCATTAGTTAGGCCATGCATTTGATATTCAAGCAATTTTTCTCTAATTCTATTTTCTTCTAGTGTAGTGCAATTTTTGAATAAATTAGCCGCTAATTTAATTTGAATAATCATGAGGGTATCTATCTCTTATAGTTTGGCGCACATTGTAACCTGATCATCTTAAAATTAGATTAAATTTTAGCTTTAGTTGAGGGTTTTGTTTTTAAAACAGCTATACTTAGAGAGGTCAAGCGGAGGTGTGCATTGAAAATTCACTTAAGTCTAATACTCATGATTTCATCGATATTGCTGGCTGGGTGTACAACGACCAATACACCCATACTGGGGCAGAGAAGCTATAATCCTTCACTTGAACCTGGGAAAAATTACATTTATCGTAGCCCTCCTCGCATGCCTAATGTGGGTGTGCATGTAGGGCGCTAAGTCGTGCTACCTATATAAAAATAAAATCGCGCAATTGTTTTAATCCAAATTGCTGTAAGATCAGGTTCCACATCATTTTTTCTATATCGTCATTGATCAGTGTCAGTAGATACCGAATATTTTTCTATTCAACCCATTGGTTTTTATTAAAATAGGCGATAGATTAGCTATTTAAGTCGCGGAGAAAAACATGCTAACTCAAG
>CAYZRM010000132.1:0-1513 GCA_964480845.1 uncultured Coxiellaceae bacterium
GAACGCGCTACCTGGACTAATTTCTTTTCAAGCTGAATAACATTGTATTCAATTGCAGTTTTTGGATTAACACGAATATGGAAGTGTATACGCGCCAAAACAGAGTCGGAAAAGTATGTGGTAAAAGTACATTCTTTACCTTTTAATGCGTCCATTAAAATGCTTTGCATAGCTAATGCTAAATCAGTATCAAAAATTTCTCTTGGCACATAAACCAGGCACGAGAAATAACGATAAAATACATCACGCCTTACTAATAAACGGATGCGCTTACGCTCTTTTAATTGAATAATACTCAAGGTTAGATCGGTTAAATCTTCTTGTGGCGCTTGAAATAAATCATCTCTAGGCAGCGTTTCTAGTATATGAACTGCTTCTTTACCATCATGACTGTCTGATGGAAAGCCCAAATTCTTTAATACCTTATCTACTTTTAATCGTAGGAAAGGAATTTGTCGTGGGCTAGAATTATAAGCTGTCGATGTATAAAGACCAATAAAACGACGCTCACCTATTAGCTCACCTTTTTCATTAAATTTTTTAACACCAATATAGTCTGTATACACTGCTCTATGAACAGTGGACAACGTATTCGTTTTAGCAAGAATTAAGATGTTTTTAGACAACGCCATTTTTCGTGCTTGTGGTGGCAATTCTGAATAGCTCTTAGAAGAAGCATTAGAAATCTCATCACGCAAGACACCCAATCCTGTTCCAGGGACTGCCTGCAATGCACGGCTACTGCCATCGCCAATTAAGTTGTAATCTCTAGCGCCTAAAAATGTAAAGTTGTTATTAATCAACCAACGCATAAAGTCTTTAGACTCATCCAGCTCTGCCTGATCTAAGCTAGAAGCATTTTTATCAAACTGAGCCAAGCAATCCTCAGCATACTGAACCATTTTACGCCAATCAGCTACAGATACTCTTACATCGCTCAAGGCATGCTCTAATTCTTTACATAAATGCTCTTTTGCTTTCTCATCTAGTGAAGCATTAATTTCAACATAAATAGGCGCTTCTGTTGAAACGCCGTGACTAATCGGCGCATCTTTTTCTGAAAAACCAATAATTTTATGATGACTATCACGCTGCACCTTTAATCCACCAAAGTGCAGAATAAAATGAATAGGGTAATTAAATCGATTCAACGTCATACGAATAGAATCAACCAAAAACGGAATATCATCGTGAGATATCTGTATTACAGTTTGTGGAACAACCCAACCTTCCGTTGCTATTTCTGGTTTAAAGATACGAATTTTGGCATCGCCTGGGGTACGCTCATAAATAAAATGCCAATGGGATAATAAGATAGCGTACAGTTCTTCTGTGGAACGTTCTTTTAAATCAACTGGAGATGAAGAAGCAAAATATCTTTCAGCAAAAGCACTAAGCAATTTCACCTCTTTTTGAGGCGCATGCTTTGCAATATATGCCTTCACTTCGCTGATAATCTGTTGACATTCGCTACTATTAACACCCGTCATTATATTACTCCCAAATCGAATCC
>CAYZRM010000132.1:1613-2704 GCA_964480845.1 uncultured Coxiellaceae bacterium
TGATAAGCAGCCCAATAGATTTGATTCATACGCGCATCAACGGCTACTAGGCACTTGGAATATTGTTGCTCTAACCAGGCGGCTTGAGCAATAGCTGCAAGTGACGAAACCGAAATTATGGGTAATTTTTCTACAAATCCTAGCGCTTGCGTTACACTGCTAGCAACTCTAACACCCGTAAAACTACCAGGACCGCAGCCAAAAGCAATCGCATTAAGATCACCTAACATAATGTTGGCTTCGGTAAGCAAAGATTGAATCACTGGCAAAATTTGTCGGGTTTGTTGCATAGGCGCAACAACGTGTGAAATATAGATTTTATCATCTACTGATAAAGCAACAGAACATGCGTCAGAGGACGTTTCCAAAGCCAGTAGATTCATATTACTAACCAACTGAAAGATAATTCAAGCTGGCAAAGAGACGGCAGAGATCCCGATACGCTACGCTGTACATCAGCTACAGAAAGGTGATCATAATCTACCAACGATAAGGGCACAGGCATGTTACTTAGGCCATTCTTTCTCGAGATATTGAAGCTTACCTTCTGTTTCTTTCCAATCATCGGCATCAGTAGGTGCTGGCTTTGCACGGGTGATATTAGGCCATGTTGTTGCCAGTTCTGCATTCAAGCCCATAAAAGGCTGATAGTTATCTGGAAGATCATCTTCTGAATAAATAGCGTTCACAGGGCATTCTGGCTCGCAAAGTGCGCAATCGATACATTCATCAGGATTGATAACAAGGAAATTAGGTCCTTCGTAAAAACAATCTACAGGGCAAACCTCAACACAGTCTGTGTATTTGCACCGTATGCACTTCTCTGTCACTACGAAAGTCATGGAGATGGCTAACCTATTTTAAAATTATGCCCGGGGCCGGAATCGAACCGGCACGGGATGTGAATCCCGAGGGATTTTAAGTCCCTTGCGTCTACCAGTTCCGCCACCCGGGCATATTCCAAGAAACTGGACACTAAAAGTCAGCTAGCTAACTTTGCGTTTCAAGTCTCTACATCATCATAACAGGCTGGAGTCGGAATCGAACCGGCGTCCACGGCTTTGCAGGCCGCTGCATAACCACTCTGCCAC
>CAYZRM010000133.1:0-2662 GCA_964480845.1 uncultured Coxiellaceae bacterium
ATCATACTTTCAAGCCATTGCATGAAGAAATACAATACAACCTCTCTGACATAAATGGAAAACCTTTATTTGCATTATACACTGATCTTTTAGCAATTAATGACAGTTTAAAATATATAAAATCAAATCCAAGAAAATTTTCTAAAAACCCGAATATATTCATATTCACCACCTACGAAAATAATTTCCATGTTTTTATGGGCTTAAAAAAGCCGAAAGTACAAGAAATGAAAAACCAATTTAATCTATTTCAACAACAAAAGAAAAATTTAATTAGGCTTGATATTGGGAAGAATGAAGCTGATGATAATGTAAAAATATATTGGATACCAAAGGGGTTTGAAAATAGAATGACATATGTTGAAAATATAATTAAAAGTAAATTCTCTCCAAAATAAATTTTTTAAATTCTTCAGGATGGGAAAATTTATTAAGTTGCTAATAGTTAAAAGTAACAGCATTTCACTGTTGATCTTGCAGTACATCTTCCCTTTTCAAGTCATTAATCACTGTATTAATAGTAGTTTTTTTTGCACGAAAACTAAAGTATGCATTTTTTATAAGCCAGATAAGTGATGTTATTATTAATATGTAAATTCCTGCTTGCCAAACAGAGGCTGGGATAGAAAATGTGTCTTTGAAATTACTTGTTGTTAGAGGTATTGCTAACAGTGCAAGCAAAATACCGAATGGCGTTGTCCAGGACATTTTGTTATGGGTTTGTATTTCGAAATCTCTTAAGCGAAGTTCTAGCTTATCTTCAGTGATAGAGATTATATTTTGGTTTATATTTTTAAAATGCCTAATTTTTGCATTAAGATCGTGATCAATCGATATTGTAGAGTGCCCATCTCTATTTGAGCTTTTTTTAACCATTCTTCTGAGCTTCCTTAGGCAGCAGACCTAAAATACCTAAAGCATGTTGGCTAATATACCCACAATTAGTGCATATTACGACTAGAGAGGGTATAGATGGACCGCCCAACGTTATTCCAGCATTGATGGTCATTTGAATACTTTGATTAAAATATCCCTCTAATAGTGTAAAATTTTTGTTGTTACATCGCGGGCAAGGATTATTAGCGCCTCTTTCCGATAATATTTTTACTATCTTCTCTTTTTGATCTGGATTCATATTTTCCATAAAGTTGATTGCTACTTATACATTAATATGCTGGGGATTAATCCAAACTACATTGCCATTTTTCCAGGTACAAACAGGGTTGCCAGCCTGCTTATGCTTTAACAAAGCAGCATGGATGCCTGATTGAATAATCTCACGCACTTTTTCAGCATCATTCAGAATGCTAGAAATTTTATCTTTATTTGGCTGGAGCTTCATCATATACCTCTACTAATTTATTCCATATTGCCGAATCTTTAACCACCAATTTATTGTTCTCTTTTGATGCAATTTTGGCAAAACTCTCTATATCTGTATTATCGTACATTTGCCATGAATCTGCTATAGGAGCGTATAATTGGAAGAAATTCTTAAGACCCGCATGATACCGACGCTTAACAGTCTCATCTGGCACAAAATGACCTCCCATTTTGACCCTCTCTGCAACCCGCAAAACTGCTAGATCGGGGCTAGCTAGCCTTAAAAAAGTGAGATGAAACAGATACCCTTGCTTTTTTAGCTCTGCTATCCAGGGCGCAAAACTGCGGCTAGCCAGGGTTGTCTCAAAAGCAAAATTTTGGCCTTGATTTGCCAATTCTCGCATTCGTTGCAACATCGTGCGGCCCGCTTGAATAGCCACTGATTCTGGAGCAAAGGCGCTGAGTCCTGCTGCGATAGTATCAGCGTTCACAAAATGATCAATATCTAATGCTTGATTCAGTAGTGCAGGAGCAGCTGTTGTCTTACCAGCACCATTTGGCCCCGCAATAATAATGACATGTGGCATTAAGCAATTCCTTTTTCTAACATGCTTTGCAGTTGCTGATTAATCCCTGCCAACTGTGCCTTCTCTTGCAAGATCTCAAATTTCTCATGCGCCAATTGTTGATTCAACTCTTTTAAGGCCTTTTTTTCATTCTGTAGCGAGGTTAGCTCATGCTTTAAAATAGCGATATCTTTATCAAGCACCGTCACTTGTTGAATAGCATCTAAATATTTTTTCTCTACAGCTTGATGCTGAGCTTGTAAGTGTTGGTGGTTAATCTCGCTTTGTTGATTAGCTTGCTTCAGCTGCTCATGGGTATTCACTAGTACCTGCAATTCAGCCTGTGTGACACTCAACGTTTGATTGAGTTGATCTACCTGCTTAGTGGTTTCCCGGTGTTGATAAGCTAATTGCTGATAATCTGCTTGCAGTTTATGCAACTGCTGCTCGGTGGCTTTTCGGGTATGCTGTTCCGTTTGTAATTGGGCTGCATGCTTAGCTTGCTCTTCTTGCCGCTGCACCCTTGCACTTTCATGAAAATGTTCTAAATTAGCCTGCAGGCGTTGGTTGATTTGCTTGAGCTCAGCAATGAGCTGGTGCTTATCGTTGAGTTGCTGCTGATTGATGGCCTGATCCCGACTGTATTGCTCGATCAGATCTGCTTGCTGATCCAAGCGTACTTGCAGGGTACTGGTCGTGGTATTGAGCTGATCGTTGGTTTCGATTTGTTGTTGATGGGTTGTTTTAAGGGTTTCCAACTCCGCGGTGAGTTG
>CAYZRM010000134.1:0-2659 GCA_964480845.1 uncultured Coxiellaceae bacterium
TGGCCAGAGGCGGAATCGAACCGTCGACACGAGGATTTTCAATCCTCTGCTCTACCAACTGAGCTATCTGGCCAACACAACAACAAGATGTGTATTAAACAGATAGAGGCTCAGATAGTCAAGTATAAATAGCATGTTTTTTTAATATTTTTATGCGGTTAATAATTATTATACAGGTGTATAGCCTGATGGTTTATCACTGCCATCACCAAATAAAAATTTCTCCATTTCTTGCATTAAAAATGTACGAGATTTGGCTTCTAGCATGCTTAAGCGGTATTCATTAATCAGCATCGTTTGATGCTGTATCCACATTTGCCAGGCTTCAGCCGAGATAGTCTCGTAGACTTTTTTTCCTATCTCACCAGGAATAGGTTGTTTGCTTAAGCCTTCGGCTTCTTTATTAAGTTTTACACAGTGAATCATTCTTGTCATAATTGCCTCATGATTTGTTGAATAGGCTTGGGTAGGCCTACTGATGCAGGCTCTTTGGGGTTATACCAAATTTGTTGAGATGCTTCCATTATTTTGGCTAAGGGTTTCGTGAGCTGAATGATCACGGGATGAATATCTAAATGATAGTGGCTAAACGTATGTCTAAAGCTAGGTAATGTTTTTATATCATGGACACTGATTTGCCATTCCTTGAGGCAAAACTGCTGGATGTTTTTTTGGCATGGCGCGCCAATGATTTCTGGCAGGCTCCATAAGCCGCCCCAGATGCCAGTCGGTGGGCGTTTTTCCAATAAAATATGTTCATCTTTTTTAAGTAAGATAAGCGTGGCTGCACGTGTGGGAATGTTTTTTGTTTTTTTCTTGACAGGTAAGAGAGCAGCAATCCCTTCTTGATGGCCTATGCATAGCGTTGCAAAAGGGCAGTGAGTACATTGTGGTTTGCTGCGCGTACAAAATGTTGCGCCTAAATCCATGATGGCTTGAGTATAATCTGCTGTGCGCTTTTCTGGGGTATAAGCAATCGCAATGTCCCAGAGTTGTTTTTCCGTTTCTTTTTCATTAATGGGGGTGGTGATGCCGTGTAATCGTGCCAATACGCGCTTCACATTTCCATCCAGAATCGTGGCGCGTTGATTAAATGCGATGGATAGAATGGCGCCTGCTGTTGATGCACCTATGCCTGGCAGTTTTAATAAGTTATCAATATGGTTGGGAAATTCACCATGAAAATCATTGACCACTATCCTGGCTGCTCGATGCAAGTTACGTGCTCTACTGTAATACCCTAGTCCTGCCCATAAATGTAATACCTTGTCTTCATGGCTATTTGCTAAATCGGTGATAGTGGGGAATTCAGCCATAAATTTTTCGTAGTAAGGAATCACCGTTGCCACTTGTGTTTGTTGCAACATAATTTCTGATACCCATACACGATACGGTGTTTTATTTTTTTGCCAGGGTAGATGTTTGCGTCCGTATTGGTCAAACCAGTCTAGCAGTAAAGTGGGGAATTGTTCTGTTGTTATCACTAGTTGCATGTTCCAGCTGAAAAGAGTTAGGTATTCATACCTAATTCTCCAGCTGGAATCAATACTAAGCGACAGCTAAGCGAGGTGCCTCTATTCTTTGTAACAATTCATCTGTATTCATGACATAAGCATAAGTGGGATGTAATGCTGCCATAAATGCGTGATGAACTTGTTGGGTATTGATGATGCTGTGGTTAAACTCCAATTGTCTTGCTGCGCAAGCATCTTGTACCACGGTGCAAGTAAAGCCTAAGTCGTATGCTGCACGTACAGTTGCATCCACTGTTAACTGCGTGGTCATGCCGCAAATGATTAAGTGTTTTACCTTGTTTTTATTGAGGTGGCTCAATAGATTGGTGTCTTTGAAGCTGTTGGGGTAATGCTTTTTAACAACCATTTCATTTTTTAGTGGTTGTACTGCGGCATTGAACTCAGCGCCTTTGGTACAAGGTAGCATATAAGAAGCATTTGGGTTGGTAGAAATATGCTGAACATGTACGATGTGGCGTTTCATGTCTCGGTAAGCATTCAAGATCGCTTGTGCTTTCATGCTTGCTTCAACGCTTTTTTCTAATGGTATCCTTCCATTTGGAAAATAATCATTCTGAATTTCCAATAAGAGCAATGCGGTAGTCATGCTAGTCCCTTTTATGTCTATGGTGCTAAATTTACCAAATACGTCGTTTCTGACAGAATTCCCAATACTATCAAGCTTCTTTTAAAAATAATAGAGGGTTAAAACGGATTCTAATGTTAATTAATGTTATTGGTAGCATCTTGTATCGTGTTGGTGGTTGTTGTTTTTTGCGGCGAACGTAAGTCTAAGGAATGGGGTGGTAAAAGTGGTGTTTGGAAATAAAGCTTAAACCCCGCCAGTTATTTGACGGGGTTTGCGTTATTTAGAATGGAATATCATCATCAAAGTTGTCTAGTGCAGGTGCTGACTGCGGTGCGGCGCTAGCGGTAGATGGTTTTTCATAAGCGCTGCTTTCATTAGCGCTACCACCTTTGCTATCTAGCATTTGCATGCTATCAGCAATGATTTCAGTTGTGTAACGATCTTGGCCAGTTGTTTTATCTTGCCATTTACGAGTTTGTAAGCGACCTTCGATATATACTTTGGATCCTTTGCGTAAGTATTCGCCTGCAATTTCTGCGGTGCGTTGATACATGAC
>CAYZRM010000135.1:0-2608 GCA_964480845.1 uncultured Coxiellaceae bacterium
GTCGTGAAATAAAAACATTTGAAATTCATGAAGGTTGGGTGCATTTAGGAACAACACTTAATGGTATGGCTCAGCCTATTTGTACTTTTTTAAGTAAAGGCCCTCCTTCTTCCACTGTCACACAAGAAGGCTTGGCAATTATTACTGAAATTTTTACTTTTTCATCATATCCAGGACGGGTAAGAAAATTAACTAATCGTATCAATGCCGTTTCCATGGCGGAAGAAGGCGGTAATTTTTTTGATGTTTTTCAATTTTATCGAGAGCAGGGAATGAGTGAGGATGATAGCTATCATGCGACTGTGCGTGTATTTCGCGGCAGCATTCCTGATGGTGGTCCCTACACGAAAGATTTATCTTATAGCAAGGGTTTTATCCTGATTTATAATTATATTCGCTTAGCAGTGCAGAAGGGGTTGATGTCTCGCATCCCGTTATTATTTGTCGGAAAAACAACCTTAGAAGATTTGCATATTTTGGCAGATTTGCAAGATGAAGGGATAGTTACACCGCCCAGGTATGTTCCACCACAATTTAATGATTTAGCAGCAGTCAGTGCTTGGATGGTTTACTCATTATTCTTTAATCGATTAGATTTAAGAAGAATGGCTTTAGATTTTAAGGGTATTTTGCAGTAAGGGTAATATTCATAGTGATGCTCTGCGTAGCTTTATGCTGGAATGTTGGTTTGGATTTTCAGATAAAAATAAATTGAAAGGTGTAATTTGACTTTTCCCTGGGGTGCACTCCATTGATGCTAAGCAGTCAACGTGCCCTTTGTTAGGGTTTTCATTAAAATATTGGATGATCTTGCTAGCATAGTGATATGTTGCTATTTGAAATATTTCTCTGGGGTCACTTTCTTCAGTATAAAACTGTAGATATAAATCTAGTCTGTCGTGTATCACAATGTAGTAGCGCATAATATCAGAAAAGATTAATTTTTTTCCGTATTTTTTTTTACATTCTTGCATATGGAAAATAGCTTCAATAGTTTTTTCATTGTTAAAGTTGTTTTTTATATCGTCTATTAGGTGGAAAAAAGAAGTAATTGATTCAAGCATGATTACTAAGGGGTATTTTTTATATTGTATTAATAAATGTTTATTTTCTTGGTATAAGGTAACAACCTGGTTCATTCTGTCTAGGTCATAATAAAAGTGATAACTGATATCAAATTGTATGTCAGTATTAAATTCAAATATGTCGGCAACTGTGCCTAGTTGTTTATGTGTGTTACATACAGATAATATTTTCATTAACTGACTAATGGATCTAATACGCTCTAGGTGGTGAATATAAAAAGTTAGCTCTGGTAACGATGGAGACTGTAATGCTGCGAGTTTTTCAGATAATTTTTTGCTAAATATAGGATAGCAAGATATTTTTCTTTCAATAGCTATGTAGTCATCCTCATTTATTTGCGGAAAATAGTTGAGTAGCCACCAAAATATCTCAAAAGACTGATCATTGATGGCATCTTCAATCATGGGTATAATTTTGAATTTTTCTATCACCAATCTTAGTAAATCAATCCCACCAAATTTAATAATATCTGACATTATATCTCTGGTAGTTCGTTGGGATATTTTAAATGAAGTTGTGTTGGTAATGCAGGTAGATAGAAAGGATAAGAAAGATTCGTTTGGCTTTTCTAGTCCGCTCAGGGTTTTTACCATGCCATTAATTATAGGTATGCAGGGTGAGGTTAGATATATATTGTAGCCATTGTTATGCGGACGTCCTATCCATAGAAATAATGCTTGTATAGGGAATCTTTTATTTAATATCAGTTTTTTTAAAATATCTAATCGTTGCAAATCAGCAGCTAAAGCAACGCAGTAAGATTTCAGGTTGATTGACCATGAGAAAGTATAGTGTTGGCTAAGCGCATAGCTATCATTATCTATAATGGCTTGTATAAATTTTAGTGTACGAGCGCCATATTTTTTTTCAAATAGTAATGCTTGCGCTTTTTTTATTTGAGGAAAATATGCGAAGATTTTGGCAGAGTAAAGCGTCTGGTGTTGGATCACAGATGTTATCTTATTGGTAAGCGCTTGTTGAATGTTTGAGGAATAAGAGGCTAGCACGGAAAGGCAGCAAAGTTTTTCATCGCTTGGTTTTGAAGCCGTAGAAAAGTTGAAATAGGGTAAGGCAAGCTGGTCATGAATAGGCGTATCTAGTTGGTGATTAATCCACGCGACTGTTAAGTTATTTGATAGGTTTATTCTACCTTGTAGCGCCTTAAGGGTGGTAAGGCGATAATGGCTTGCTGCAGCAATCAGTAGGAGTTCTGAGTAGTTACCAAGGATGGCAAGGGCAGCGTTTATATTTGTTTTTGATAATTCTTTATTTTTCAAAGAATTAAAGATAGATAATAATTCCTCTTTTTCCTTTCCAAGAATAATCAACATGTCATATCCTTTATTCATGTGATTGCAGTGTAAAGCATGTTATGTGCGTGAGAGGTATTTATGCAAGGCTTTTTACAGGGTGGGTGGTACCGCATGCAATCTTAAGCATGCGGGTTGTATTTAGTCGTGTCCTAGGTCTTCTTTTCCATTGGTTGTTCTAACACCAGATTCAATAAACTGAATAATTTCTG
>CAYZRM010000136.1:0-2521 GCA_964480845.1 uncultured Coxiellaceae bacterium
AGGTTAATTAGCGAAATCCAACTCACCTCACGTGATATCACGGATAGAATACTGGATAAAAAAGCTAGATTGCGTGGTCAGCAGTTAGCACACGTATTTCGCTTAAGCACTATGGAAGAAATGGCCTCTGGGATGGCACATGAAATTAGTCAGCCATTAGGCGCGATTGTTAATTATACTCGCGGATGCGTTCGCCACCTAGAAAACACAGCACATGATAGAGAACAATTAGTTAATGTGATGCAAAAAGCTGTTGCACAAGCCGAAAGAGCGGGTGAAATTATACAGCGTCTTAAAAATTTCTTCTGCAAAGGACAGCTAGTCAAAACACCTTGCAAGATCAATAATGTTATTAAAGAAACGGTTGGGTTGATTAAAAACGAACTCAGCACGTCTAAAACTAAAATTGAATTAGATATTGATAAACAACTACCTTATATTTTCATCGATAAAATTCAAATTCAACAAGTCTTAATGAATTTAATTAATAATGCGATTGAAGCGATGTCACAAACACATACCAAAGAAAAACGTATTCACATTCAAACTAAAATGATACATAGCAAAATGATTGATGTTACGTTACATGATACTGGCCCCGGTTTTTCCAAGGAAATTGTTAATAAAGTATTTATGCCTTTCTTTACTACTAAAGCGCATGGACGCGGCATGGGCTTAGCCATTTGTCGCTCTATTATCGAAGCACATGGTGGCGAGTTTACTATACATCCTAACTCAACAAGACAAGGCCAAAGCTGGATACGTTTTTCATTACCTATTTCAATATAAGGAGATTACCATGTCAGCACTCGACCCAATCGTTTACATCATTGATGATGATCATGCAATGGTTGAATCATTAGTTTGGATTATTGAGTCGATAGGCTTGCCAGTAAAAACCTATGCGCGGTCACAAGATTTCCTGGACAGATACAACCCTCAACAACACGGCTGTTTGTTATTAGATGTGCGTATGCCAGGTATGAGCGGGCCTGAATTACAGACCAAACTCAATGAACACGGCCTACCTACCCTACCGATTATCTTTATCAGTGGACACGGTGATGTACCATTGGCTGTACGAGTTATGAAAGCAGGCGCTATTGATTTTCTTACCAAACCTTTTAATGATCAAGTATTGCTTGAAAGCATTAATAAAGCATTACGCATTGATAAAGCCAATCGTGAAAAACGCCAAGAATGTGCGCAAGCAAGAGCAAAGTTTGCATTACTTTCTCCACGTGAAGTACAGGTATTACAGGGTATAGTGGCTGGCAAACCCAACAAAGTAGTCTCTGCAGAGCTAAATATCTCACTAAAAACCGTTGAGGCACATCGTGCATCTGTCATGAAAAAAATGGGAGCACGATCAGTACCAGAATTAGTTAAATTAGTATTAACTAATTGCGCACAAGAAGAAGCCGTTGAGGAAGAATAACTTAACATCGCTGGATAAAGTGTCGGCGTCGCGAAATAGACTAACTTCGAGTACCAATCATGGACCTGTTAGCGGGGAGAACTTTAACACAATTGACACTTACAATTGCTTCGCTACGCTCGCAATGACAGGAAATGCATGCACCTTAACCTGCCGTCATTGCGAGCGTAGCGAAGCAATCCACCATCTTTTGCTGAGGCAGCTTAAAGCGACATTTAAGCACGTGGCGAGTTAAATGTGATTTTAGCGACACCGACTAAAGCGTACAGCACCCCATTAAGATCAAAATAAAATCAAATAACACCAATTAACCTATAAAAGCAACAATAAATCCATTTACCATCGGGTAAACCCTAAATTCAATAAGGATATTCAAGTAACCCCACCCAGGCATACTCCCAATTTTTATTAGTACTCATTAGTGTCATTATGGTAATCCTTCACAAAAAAATGAATATAAAAATTACGGAGTAAGTGGTTATGGACAAACAACAAGTATTAGTCGTCACAAATGCGATGACAGACCAAGAAGTAGCTGAAATTAAAGAATCATTTGCTGGATTATCAGCAGGAGACATCCAGTTAAGCCTTGTGCACGTTATTCCTCGCTTGCCAACTTGCTATTTCACCATGCCATCCATGAGCTTATTAGTAGAACGCTACTATGATGAGGCCAAGCAATCCCTAGAGCACGTAGGCCAGCACCTAGGCGTTGCCCAAAAGGACCAATGGCTAATATCAGGCAAAATTCGCACCGAAGTATTGCGTTTAGCAAATAAGCTAGGAACCAGCTTTATTTTAGCCAGTGCTGAACAAATTCAAGAGCTACAGCACTCTTTATTTATCAAACAAATTCCAGGCGCCACCCCTATCAAAAATTCAGCTGTATTACATAATAATAATATTTAAATCCGACGATCCTAATTCTCCCGTCTCAGACTCCCACTGAAACGGGATTTTTTTACCCCCCCCCTAAATACCATCCTGAATCACCAACACTCAAACCAACTAAATTCAACCAACTACAGCCCTTCGTTATTTAACCAATCTTGACCTGAAAGCAACAAGGATTATACTTGCCAG
>CAYZRM010000137.1:0-2446 GCA_964480845.1 uncultured Coxiellaceae bacterium
CACTTGTTTTTACTCATGCACCCATTACGCCCAACCAGCTACTTGATTTGATAATCCTATATAACATTGACGTATCCGAAAATGACACACTACAAAAAACGATTGAACAAATTAATCTGTCCTTTTTAAAATCTATAGGCGGAAATACAGCCAATTGCGTTCAGCTATCCGGAAACCCTACACTTTATCCACTATTAAATGACCGCTATGAAAATCTTGTGGCATTCGACTTTAAAAGACTTAATATTGGCCGACGCATAAGATGGCAAATATTAGAAAATTATCACGCCCTCAATATACATGGACATGTTTGTACAGAAAAACCCTCTAAGAACCTTTCTCCCTGGGCATTTATTAACATGGACACCGCATGGGGAATGCCTGGTGAAGACATAGGAGATTATAAAATCGGATATCACTCTTTACCTTGCATAACGATGGAAGCTAGTGAAAAGCAAGGACATACACTCTGGGCAACACCTAACTTACCGCATCACGAAGATAGCAATGCGAGTGAAATGAAACCCGCTAATCACTTAAAAATAAAATAAACTGCACCAACCATGCAAAGACCGGCCCATAAGAAGCTTAATGAAAGTGCCTGGCGCATATAAAGCTTAGCAAAAGGCACAAATACTAAAAGCGTGATGACCTAGAATTTTCGAATGCGCATACCAAGCAAATGTCATAAATGCGTTTGAAAAAACCAATAAAAGAATTGTGTACATATAAATTGACATCATCCAGCCCTGCCATCTTATCACACTTTTATACTGATATTTTAGCGAACACTAGCAGCACACCAAAACCAATCAGAGAAACACCTAATATTTTAGCAATATATTTTTCAGCAGTCTGCAGGATATGCTTCACATGATCATGAGATAATATGATTGTTAATAAGGAAAACCATACCAATCCGGTTAGTGCAATTTCCAAGCCATATATTGCCTGCAAATATAAAGGTGTTGTCGGTTTAATTAGCACCGTAAAAAAAGATAAGAAAAATAACGTTGCCTTTGGATTCAGCAAATTACACAAAAACCCCTGTTTAAACGCAGTGGCATTAGACATTATCGGCTTTTTTACACTACCATCCACTAAAAACATATCTTTTGATTCTTTGGAAAACAAAGACATCATTCCCAGATAAATTAGATATGAAGCACCTATATACTTAATAATCATAAATAAGAGTGGTGATTTAGCAATAATAAGCGCTAACCCCAAAACACAATAAGTCATATGAACTAAAATAGCAGAGAAAATTCCCAGCGCTGTCATATACCCAGCTAGCCTCGAATAAAAAAAACTATTTCTAGTCACGATAGCAAAATCTGGGCCGGGCAACATAGCACCGAGCAACGAGATAACTGCAACAGATAAAAACTGAGTTGTCATATATGCCCTAAAAAATATTCATACTAAAAACATAATACATCAGTATATCTATAGCTTTCTCCTATGTCATCAATAAAAAATATCAATTTCATTAATACAAAAACGATTGTTAAACTAAATTAAATCAAAGAGGGCCCTGCAATGAGATCAATAAAAATCAATGAATTAGCACAAAAAATTATGCTGCATATTATGCGATTTCGAAGAATAGCCGGCCCTAAAAAATCCTGCGCTGTCTCTGGCTGTGCAGATTGCATCAGACCTCATCTACCAGCAGTAACCTTTGCCATCAAACACTCAGCACCTATTACCTTTGTTTTGCCAGCATTTCCGGCCAAATCACCCAACCAATGCAAAGTATTAGGGACGCTACCAGACATGGCAGAAGAACTCTCTTTAGATTTTTTAAATAATCTTTGCAAACAAATCCAAGCCATGTACCCACCAGGCGCCAGGATCATCTTATGCGCTGATGGCAGGGTTTTTAATGATGCAGTAGGCATACCCGATCATGACGTAACAAGTTATCAAGATGCGATATCTCACATGCTGCAACAGAGATCGTTTACTTTCATCTCTACATTTAATTTAGATGATGTATATCAACACAACGATTTTCATCATATGCGCCAACATTTAATGAATCAGTACGGCGAACCACTAACATCCATTCAAGATGCAGTTCGTAGAGGAAGCAAATTACCTACTAATCAAGAAGATGAAGAAATACATAGGCAGTATTGCGGCATTACACGATTTTTAGTAGAGGATGCCATGCATCCCTCACAAAAATTGAGTCGCTCTGCTTTACAAAAAGAATGCCGCCTCCGCGCTTACGCAGTCATCCAAAAAAGTAGAGCCTGGAGCCATTTAATTGAGGAATATTTTCCACATGCAGTACGCCTTTCCATTCATCCTCAAACATGTGGATCGCCTAAACTGGGCATTTGCTTACTAGAAGCAGAAAGCTGGATGACCCCTTGGCATGGTGTCGCGGTACAAATTAAAGATCGTTTTACACTAATCAAACGAACAGAAGCAGAGA
>CAYZRM010000138.1:0-2419 GCA_964480845.1 uncultured Coxiellaceae bacterium
ATTTATTAACGCATTGTCCTAGACATATGGGAACATTGCTAGCTGCTTTGGATGCGTTAGATAGGGCATCTTTGGCTGCCCAGAGGCGATTGACTATACCCTTTGTTAAGGACGTGTTACAGATTTAGTGGTTTATGTGCAATATTGATGATGGGAGCTTTGCATGTCACAAATTAAAGAAATTAAAGCGCGTGAAATTATAGATTCGCGTGGTAATCCAACAGTTGAAGCAGATGTGATATTAACAACAGGAGAGGTGGGGCGCGCTGCTGTTCCTTCTGGTGCATCGACTGGTTCGCGTGAAGCGCTAGAGCTTAGAGATAAAGATGATAAGCGTTATATGGGTAAGGGGGTATTAAAAGCGGTTGGGTTTATTAATCAAGCGCTATCTCGCGCCTTGAAAGGTTTTGATGTGACTCACCAACAGGAAATAGATGATGCGATGCTGGTATTAGATGGCACAGAAAATAAGGGCCATTTGGGTGCTAATGCCCTGCTAGCTGTGTCTCTAGCTGCTGCAAAAGCTGGTGCACTAGCAAAAGGCCAGGCTTTATATGAGTATTTAGGACAGGCTGGCCAATATAGTTTGCCAGTACCCATGATGAATATCATTAATGGGGGTGCGCATGCAGATAATAATTTAGATTTCCAAGAATTTATGATTTTACCAGTAGGTGCCCCTAGTTTTAGGGAGGCATTGAGGGCTGGTACTGAGGTTTTCCATCATCTGAAATCGTTATTGAAAAAGCATGGCTACAACACCAATGTCGGCGATGAAGGCGGTTTTGCGCCAGATTTACCTAACCAAAAAGCAGCCGTTGAGCTTATTTTGCAAGCCATTCATCAAGCGGGTTACAGTGCTGGTAAGGATGTTTTCATTGGTATGGATGTTGCCAGCAGTGAATTTTATCGTGATGGTCAATACCATCTATCAGGAGAAAAGCGTGTATTGTCAGCTAATGATTTTGTGGAATATCTAGCAGATTTTGTTGATCAGTATCCAGTTATTAGCATAGAAGATGGCATGGCAGAAAACGATTGGCATGGTTGGAAGGCATTGACACAACGTTTAGGTCAACGCATACAGTTAGTTGGCGACGATTTATTTGTAACAAACACGGCCATTTTAGAGAAAGGTATCAACGAAAAAGTAGCAAATGCGATTTTGATTAAACCTAACCAAATCGGTACGCTGACAGAAACACTGGCAGCCATTCAAATGGCAAAAGCAGCTGGGTACAATAATGTGATTTCACATCGATCAGGTGAAACCGAAGATACAACCATCGCCGATATTGCTGTTGCAACCAATGCAGGTCAAATTAAAACAGGTTCTTTGTGTCGTACTGACCGGGTAGCTAAATACAATCAATTACTACGCATAGAAGAAATGCTGGGTGAAAAAGCGCGGTATGCCGGTGCTAGTGTATTTGCGAAATTTATTAATACAGAGCGAGTTAGTTAGTAATGGTAGTTAGACGTTCATACTTGCTATTCGCAGGTTTATTGGGAATGCTTATTTTTTTGCAATATCGCCTATGGTTTGAGGCGGGTGGTGTGCAGAACTTTATGCAGCTTAAAAAACATATTGCTCTGCAGACTGCTGAAAATGAAAAGCTTAAAAAACGTAATGAAGAATTGGTTTTTCAAATCGAGCGTTTGCGAAATAGTAATGATGCAGTTGAAGCACGCGCACGTAATGAATTAGGCATGGTTAAAAAAGACGAAACATTTTATCAGATTGTTAGATAGGGAATTGATATGAAAATTTTAATTAGTAATGATGATGGCGTCCATGCACCAGGCCTTGCTCAGCTTGCTTCTGTGCTTGAGAAGATTGCTGATATTACAGTGGTTGCACCAGATAGAAATCGCAGTGGTGTCAGTAACTCGCTAACCTTAGAAAATCCTTTGCGTGTTGTGAGTGCTGCAAACGGATTCTTTAGTGTCAATGGTACACCAACCGATTGCGTACATTTGGCAGTGACTGGCCTTTTAAAAGAAATGCCTGATATGGTGGTATCTGGTATTAATGAAGGTTCTAACTTGAGTGATGATGTGTTGTATTCAGGTACCGTTGCAGCTGCAACCGAGGGGCGTTTTTTAGGATTGCCATCAGTTGCTATCTCACTGGCAGGCCCTCGTTGTCAGCATTATGATACAGCAGCGCAAGTGGCAAAGATCATTGTTGAGCGGTTGCGTGAAACACCGCTTACTTACGATACCATTTTAAATGTGAATGTTCCTGATTTACCCTTCGCTGAGTTAAAAGGAATACAGGTAACACGTTTAGGTACTAGGCACATAGCTGAACCAACCATTAAAGCATTAGATCCTAGGAATCGTAAGATTTATTGGGTGGGTCAACCTGGGCCTGAGCAAGATGCTGGTCCTGGCACGGATTTTTATGCAGTGAATA
>CAYZRM010000139.1:0-2393 GCA_964480845.1 uncultured Coxiellaceae bacterium
TCTCTGCTTCTGTTCGTTTGATTAGTGTAAAACGATCTTTAATTTGTACCGCGACGCCATGCCAAGGGGTCATCCAGCTTTCCGCTTCTAGTAAACAAATACCGAGTTTGGGTGATCCACATGTTTGAGGATGAATGGAAAGACGTACTGTATGTCGGAAGTGTTCTTCAATTAAATGGCTCCAGGCTCTGCTTTTTTGGATAACTGCATAAGCACGGAGGCGGCATTCTTTTTGTAAAGCAGAGCGACTCAATGTTTGTGTAGGATGCATGGCATCTTCTACTAAAAACCGTGTAATGCCGCAATACTGCCTATGTATTTCTTCATCTTCTTGATTAGTAGATGATTTGCTTCCTCTACGAACAGCATCTTGAATAGATGCTAGTGATTCGCCGTAATGATTCATTAAATGCTGTCGCATATCATGGAAGTCGGTATGTTGATATACATCATCCAGATTAAAGGTAGAGATGAAAGTAAACGATTTCTGTTGCAGCATATGAGATATCGCATCTTGATAACTTGTTACGTCATGATCTGGTATGCCTACTGCATCATTAAAAACCCGGCCATCAGCGCATAAAATGATCCTGGCACCTGGTGGATACATGCTTTGGATTTGTTTGCAAAGATTATTTAAAAAACCTAAAGAGAGTTCTTCTGCCATGTCTGGTAGCGTCCCTAATACTTTGCATTGGTTGGGTGATTTGGCCGGAAATGCTGGTAAAACAAAGGTGATAGGCGCTGAATGTTTAATAGCAAACGTTACTGCTGGTAGATGGGGTCTGATGCAATCTGGGCAGCCAGAGGTGGCGCAGGATTTTTTAGCGCCGGCTATTCTTCTGAATTGCATAATAAGCAACATAATATTTTGCGCTAATTTATTGGTTTTTATTGATTCCATCGCAAGACCCTCTTTGAATTAGATTTAGTTTAGCAATGGTTTTTGTATTAATGAAATTGATATTCTTTATTGATGACATAGGAAAAAGCTATGGATATACTGATATATCATATTTCTAGTATGAATATTTTTTTAGGACATATATGACAACTCAGTTTTTATCTGTTGCGGTTATCTCGTTGTTAGGTGCTATGTTGCCCGGCCCAGATTTTGCTATCGTGACTAGAAATAGTTTTTTTTATTCGAGGATAGCTGGGTATATGACAGCGCTTGGAATATTCTCTGCTATTTTAGTTCATATGACTTATTGTGTTTTGGGATTGGCGCTCATTATTGCTAAATCACCACTTTTATTTATGATTATTAAGTATGTGGGAGCTTCATATTTAATTTATCTTGGAATGATGTCTTTGTTTTCCAAAGAGTCAAAAGAGATGTTTCTAGTAGATGGCAGTGTAAAAAGGCTGATGATGTCTAATACTACTGCGTTTAAACAAGGATTTTTGTGTAATTTACTGAATCCAAAGGCAACTTTATTTTTCTTGTCTTTTTTTACAGTGCTAATTAAACCGACAACACCTTTATATTTGCAGGCGATGTATGGCTTGGAAATCGCACTCATCGGATTAGTATGGTTTTTCTTATTAACAATCATATTATCTCATGACCATGTGAAGCGTATCCTGCAGGCGGCTGAAAAATATATTGCTAAAATCTTAGGTATCTCTCTGATTGGTTTTGGGGTGTTGTTAGTGTTTGCTAAAATATCAGTCTAATCGTATGGGTTTTCAGAGTGGTCAATTTACTTTAGCTCAACTTAAGATTATTCAAGAGGTCATCACGCTTTTAGTGTTTGTGCCTTTTGCTACTCTCTATATGCGCCAGGCGCTTTCTTTGAATTTCTTGTGGGCAGGTCTCTGTATGGTTGGTGCGGTTTATTTTATTTTTAAGTGACCATCGGTTGGTTTCATTTCGGTTGCACTGCTATCTTTTTGACATGGTGGGTTTGGTGTGGACCACAAGGTATGGTCTTGCTTTTCACTGGCGGTTATCGTGGTGCGGGGTAGATGGTGATATGCGATTTTGTAATGCCCTATGTCTTCGCCAGGCATGCCCCATTGGGTATCCATATTAATAAATGCCCAGGGAGAGAGGTTTTTGGTGGGTTTTTCTGTACAAACATGTCCATGGATGTTGAGGGCGTGATAATTCTCTAATAATTGCCATCTTATACGTCGGCCAATACTAAGTCTTTTAAAATCGAATGCCATAAGATTTTCATAGCGGTCATTTAATAGTGGATAAAGTGTAGGGTCTTCGGATAGTTGAACGCAATTGGTTGTATTTTCATCTATAGATTTTAAGAAGGCCAGATTAATTTTTTCAATTGTATTTTGTAGAGTGTCATTTTTAGATACGTCAATATCATATCTTATTATCAAATCAAGTAGCTGGTTGGGCGTAATGGGTGCATGAGTAAAAACAAGTG
>CAYZRM010000140.1:0-2392 GCA_964480845.1 uncultured Coxiellaceae bacterium
AAAAATGCAGCGCTGGGCCCACGTAAAATATGTACTAAAATAGAATCTTTTGCTTTGGCAAGTACTGCTCTTAGTTCTTCAATGTTTTTCACTTTATGTTGATTGATTGACGTAATGACATCACCAGCTCGTAAATCTGATTGCCATGCGATATTGTCTTCTTCGACGGAAACAATCATGACGCCTTCAATTTTATTGTGGATAGGGCTTGCAAGGGTGAAATCTTTCATGCCCACGCCGTAAAAATAGGGATCCATTTTTTGAATTAACTGCTTGCGTACTTTTGGATCATACAGGGTGACATTCACTGTCAGTGGTTTGCCATTGCGCAGTAAATTAATAGTGGTTTTTGAGTTAACGCGTAAAAAACCAATGGTGTTTACTACATCGCTGGCGCCTTTGACTGCGCTACCATTAACCGCAGTAATGATGTCACCTTCCGTTATACCTGCTTGTTGTGCTGGCGAGAAATTTAGTACTTGCGTGACAGCGGCACCCTTTATGCCTTCATCGTTAAATGCGCTAGCCAGTTCCGGAGATAAATCTTCTGCACCTATGCCCAGTACCCCGCGCTTCACATCACCAAATTGAATTAACTGCTGTACAACACTTTTAGCCATATTAGCAGGGATGGAAAATCCAATACCAACGTTGCCACTAGCTGGTGCTAGTATGGCTGTGTTAATACCCACCAGGTGGCCTTGTAAATCAATTAATGCGCCACCTGAATTACCAGGGTTGATAGAGGCATCAGTTTGAATAAAATTTTCGTAATTCTCAATGCCTAAGGTACTTCGGCCTAGTGCACTGACAATGCCTGAGGTTACGGTTTGGTTCAAACCAAATGGGCTACCGATAGCCGCGACAAAATCACCTACTTTGATTTTGTTAGAATCATACAATGGCAAATCTGTTAAATTTTTAGCTTTAATTTGCAAGATGCCAACATCAGATGGCTTATCTAAGCCTATCACTTTTCCTTTGAAATGGCGGCCATCACTTAGCGTGACGATGATAGTTTGTGCATCGCTAATCACGTGTGCGTTAGTGATAATATAGCCATTCTTGCTATCAATAATAACGCCTGATCCCATAGACATGAAGGTATTAGGGATGACGCTTAAATCAGTGTCAGGTGAGCGTTTATTTTGGCGTTGCTTTTGTATTTCTTGTAAGGTTTTAAAATCAGTAATTCTGACTTGCGCACGTATATTAACGACCGCAGGCATAACTTTTTGTAACATGGGGGCAATACTGGGATCAACGGGGGGAGGAGCAGCTATAGCAGTTGAGCTAAATACGACTAATACTAGGAAAAGTAATTTTTTCATGTGGTTTCTCCTATCCAAATCAAACTGGCCAAACGGCCGATGTTTCCTTTGTCGCGTCTGTACGAGTAAAATAAATCTGCTTGAGTATAAGTGCAGTATTCACCACCGTAAATCGCATATATGCCTTGTTTATGTAAACGTATTTTAGCAAGTTCATATAAATCAGCTAGCCATTTTTGATTGGGCTGCTCTTTAAATGCGCAAGAAAAGGTTTTGTCTTGGGTGACAAAGGCATCATAAACATCTTTTCCGACTTCAAATTGGTGAGGTCCTATCGCGGGGCCTAGCCAAACAAGTAGTTCATCTGCTGGTTGTTTTAGGCCTTTAATAGCAGCTTCCATAATGCCACTTGCTAAGCCTCGCCAGCCTGCGTGAGCAGCAGCAACATGCGTGCCTTTTTTATTGCAAATTAACACGGGTAAGCAATCTGCTGTTAAGACAGCGCAAACGCGATTGATTTGGTTAGTAAAGCTAGCATCAGCAATTGTTTTTTTATTTTCTGGCGCTGCTTCAACGGCAATGGCGCTATGCGTATGTTGATCTAGCCAGATAGGGTCGCTAGGAAGAGGGAGATTGCCTACTGGGTGAGGGTCAGCCGTTCGCAGGGTCGTATACGCTTTTATATGCGAGGGAGCTGGCCAAGTAGGCAAAATAAAGGTCATTCCGCATTCCTTATTAAATCATCACGTAAAGACAGGATGAGCTGTTTCATGTCTTCCGGTAGTTCAATTTCAAAGCGCATCCATTCTTCTGTAGTGGGATGAATAAAACCCAAGCCAAAAGCATGCAAGGCTTGACGTCTGAAACGCCTTAATAATTCAATTAAAGATGGGGACATGTTTTTTGTTAGCTGTACGCGCCCGCCATATACTGGGTCGCCAACAATGGGGTGGCGAATATGTGCCATGTGTACGCGAATTTGATGAGTGCGTCCGGTTTCTAATTGCAATTTAAGCCGGGTGTGAGCGCGATATTTTTCAGCTATCCGGTAATGTGTGACGGAAGGCTTGCCGGTGTCGCTCACTGCCATGCGTTTGCGCTGCATATGATGTCTTTCAATG
>CAYZRM010000141.1:0-2330 GCA_964480845.1 uncultured Coxiellaceae bacterium
TTGACTATACCCTTTGTCAAGGATGTATTACAGATTTAATGGTTTATGTGCAATATTGATGATGGGAGTTTTGCATGTCACAGATTAAAGAGATTAAAGCGCGTGAAATTATCGATTCGCGTGGTAACCCAACGGTTGAAGCAGATGTGATATTAACAACAGGGGAAGTAGGGCGTGCTGCTGTTCCTTCGGGTGCATCGACTGGTTCGCGTGAAGCGCTAGAGCTTAGAGATAAAGATGATAAGCGTTATATGGGTAAGGGGGTATTAAAAGCGGTTGGGTTTATTAATCAAGCGCTATCTCGCGCCTTGAAAGGTTTTGATGTGACTCACCAACAGGAAATAGATGATGCGATGCTGGTATTAGATGGCACAGAAAATAAGGGCCATTTGGGTGCTAATGCCCTGCTAGCTGTGTCTCTAGCTGCTGCAAAAGCTGGTGCACTAGCAAAAGGCCAGGCTTTATATGAGTATTTAGGACAGGCTGGCCAATATAGTTTGCCAGTACCCATGATGAATATCATTAATGGGGGTGCGCATGCAGATAATAATTTAGATTTCCAAGAATTTATGATTTTACCAGTAGGTGCCCCTAGTTTTAGGGAGGCATTGAGGGCTGGTACTGAGGTTTTCCATCATCTGAAATCGTTATTGAAAAAGCATGGCTACAACACCAATGTCGGCGATGAAGGCGGTTTTGCGCCAGATTTACCTAACCAAAAAGCAGCCGTTGAGCTTATTTTGCAAGCCATTCATCAAGCGGGTTACAGTGCTGGTAAGGATGTTTTCATTGGTATGGATGTTGCCAGCAGTGAATTTTATCGTGATGGTCAATACCATCTATCAGGAGAAAAGCGTGTATTGTCAGCTAATGATTTTGTGGAATATCTAGCAGATTTTGTTGATCAGTATCCAGTTATTAGCATAGAAGATGGCATGGCAGAAAACGATTGGCATGGTTGGAAGGCATTGACACAACGTCTAGGTCAACGCATACAGTTAGTTGGCGACGATTTATTTGTAACCAACACGGCCATTTTAGAAAAAGGTATCAAAGAAAACGTAGCAAATGCGATTTTGATTAAACCTAATCAAATTGGTACGCTGACAGAAACGCTAGCGGCCATTCAAATGGCAAAGGTAGCTGGATATAACAATGTCATTTCACATCGCTCAGGTGAAACCGAAGATACTACTATTGCAGATATTGCTGTTGCAACCAATGCCGGTCAAATTAAAACGGGTTCTTTATGCCGTACTGATAGGGTGGCTAAATATAATCAATTACTGCGTATAGAAGAAATGCTGGGTGAAAAAGCGCGGTATGCCAGTGCTAGTGTATTTGCGAAATTTATTAATACAGAGCGAGTTAGTTAGTAATGGTCGTTAGACGTTCATACTTGCTATTCGCAGGTTTATTGGGAATGCTTATTTTCTTGCAATATCGCTTATGGTTTGAGGCGGGTGGTGTGCAAAACTTTATGCAGCTTAAAAAACATATTGCTCTGCAGACTGCTGAAAATGAAAAGCTTAAAAAACGTAATGAAGAATTGGTTTTTCAAATCGAGCGTTTGCGAAATAGTAATGATGCAGTTGAAGCACGCGCACGTAATGAATTAGGCATGGTTAAAAAAGACGAAACATTTTATCAGATTGTTAGATAGGGAATTGATATGAAAATTTTAATTAGTAATGATGATGGCGTCCATGCACCAGGCCTTGCTCAGCTTGCTTCTATGCTTGAGAAAATTGCTGATATTACGGTGGTTGCGCCCGATAGAAATCGTAGTGGTGTGAGTAATTCCCTGACTTTAGAAAATCCTTTGCGTGTTGTGAGTGCTGCAAATGGATTCTTTAGTGTCAATGGCACACCAACCGATTGTGTACATTTGGCGGTGACTGGCCTTTTAAAAGAAATGCCTGATATGGTGGTGTCTGGGATTAATGAAGGATCTAACTTGAGCGATGATGTGTTGTATTCGGGTACCGTTGCAGCAGCAACCGAGGGGCGATTTTTAGGGCTACCATCAGTTGCTATTTCCCTAGCAGGTCCTCGTTGTCAGCATTATGATACAGCGGCACAAGTAGCAAAAATCATTGTTGAGCGGTTGCGTGAAACACCACTTACTTATGATACCATTTTAAATGTGAATGTTCCTGATTTACCTTTTGCTGAGTTAAAAGGGATACAGGTAACACGTTTAGGTACTAGGCATATAGCTGAGCCAACTATTAAAGCATTAGATCCTAGAAATCGTAAGATTTATTGGGTGGGCCAACCTGGGCCTGAGCAAGATGCTGGTCCTGGCACGGATTTTTATGCAGTGAATA
>CAYZRM010000142.1:0-2315 GCA_964480845.1 uncultured Coxiellaceae bacterium
ATCACTTGATTATAATAGGGCGAGCTATCAGTCCAGTAGTCAGTGGGGTGCTCCTGGTGGTGTATTCTGATGATATTTTTATATATATTACTATTGATGCTGGGTGTCTCTTCTCCAAATATTAACAATGTAAAAGAGGTGTAATCTAGTAAGGAATAAATACGTGTTTTTATTCCATTCTTCACTATTTCAAAATCGTATAAGCGTGAGCCTACTAGTTGATGGCTGCCATAACGGATTCCCATGCCAGTTATATTGCCAGCGTGTTGTTCGACAATTTTGACATAATCCTCTGCATGTGTACCTTTTTCTGAAAATTTAGTAGATCGAACTAAAGCGCCTGATGTTTCTACAATACTTTTAGCGACTGCTTTTCTCTCAGTTTCATAGCTATCAAGTAATGTTTTGGGTGCTTGGCGATGGATAACAGCATTTAATTTCCATATCAGATTAAATGCATCTCCCAGGCCAGTATTAAGTCCTTGTCCACCGTTAACAGAATGAATATGACAGGCATCTCCAGCCAGAAATATTCTATCGTGTATGCAGAAGTGTTCAGCAACAGACTCTTTAACAGAAAATTGAGAAAACCATAGTATTTCATTGAAATGTAAACGATGTGGTTTAATTGCTCTATTAATTTTGAATAGCACTTCCTCTAGGGTAAAATCTTTTGTGTCCATTCTAATGTAAAATCGATCAATATTTCCTTCCCTGGGTATCCAGGCAACATCGGATGTTTCTGCTTGGAATACAATTATTTCAGGTACTTTGGGGAAGTCAGTCTCAATAATCCCATCAATAACAGCCCAAATGATTTGTGGTCTAGTGATTTCAAATTTAATATTAAAATGCTCTCTTACAAATGAGCGAGATCCATCTGCCCCAATCAAATATTGGGATTTAATTTGTTGTCCATTGGATAGCATGGTCAAGCAAGTGTCTGCTTCTATTGCTATATTTTCAACAGAGGTTGATCGCATCACGCCGTTATTCATTTGTTTGAGTTTGTTATCTAAGAGCTTTTCTATATGGCTTTGACCTAGCATTAAAAAATGCTTATGCTGGCAACCTTCCAGATCGTCCCACCATTTAGATTGTCGTGAGGAAAATTTTCCATTAGCCCATACTGAGCTGGTATTGCATGTTTTCCCTAGCGGGTAAAGTTCAGAAAATAAATCAACTAATTCTAGCAGCTGTAATGTTCTGGCATTGAGTGCATCAGCTCTGCCAACCTCTATTGGGCCAGTTGATTTATCAATAATAATGGTGCTTAGACCGCATCGTTTTGCAAGGTAGGCACACATTAGTCCTACTGGACCTGCGCCTACAATGAGTATATCGGTAGAAATGCTTTTCATTGGTAAGACTCTAGCGCTACATTATTTAGAGGTGGGTTGCTTAATACATGTATTCGTTGAAGGTGTCTTGGAGATTTTGAGGTAAATTGTTCTCTGCCATGTAAAAGAGAAAGATTGTCTGCGATAACAATGTCGCCTGTTTTCCATTCGTGAGCATAAAAATTGCTAGGGGCATAGAGTGCCTTTTGCAAGCTGTGATGGAAAAATGCTAGTTGATCTTGATCAATGCCAGAGAAATTCAGTATAGGTGGATTAATGAAATTTTTATCTGTTGTAATAGGTGGTTCGTTATACCGGATGACGGCATGTTTTTTAAATGGATGTTGGGTAATGATAGGGGAGGTGATTTTGCTATGATAAAATTCCATCTTTCTTTGATATATTCCCGTTACTTTATGCCATAGTTGTTTTGTTTTTTCATTGGTGTGTTGTAGTGTTAACATGGTATTTGAAAAGGTTGTTCTCCCACCTTGCTCTGGCTCAGGTGCTAATATGCAATGGAATATTTGCAACGCTGGTATTTGTGGTCTATACATGCCATCCCAATGTAGTGGTACATAGCTGTTATCAAATATATGATCTTCCGGATTATCTTGTTCTATCAGTTCCAAAACTTTTCCAAAGGGCCAAATGCTAATTTCACCAAAACGCTCGCTATATTCAATAAATGATTCTTTATCAGAAAATGTATCGAATCCTCTTAGAACGATTAATTGTTCTTGTTCAACTAGCTCATGCAAATATGCTGTATTTATTTCACTGATAGGCTGAAAGGGTTGATTAGGTTCTATTAGTAAGCCGAAAGGGATAATTTTTGTTATTTTATGCATAGATGGGGCTCCTAGCTAATTC
Source organism: uncultured Coxiellaceae bacterium (assembly GCA_964480845.1). Taxonomy (GTDB): domain Bacteria; phylum Pseudomonadota; class Gammaproteobacteria; order DSM-16500; family DSM-16500; genus Aquicella. The sequence continues at coordinate 2,214 of CAYZRM010000142.1, forward strand.
AAAATGACTCGCCTTACCGTTTTTGTATATCAATGTTGCACCTAGTTTCTCTGCTTCTGTTCGTTTGATTAGTGTAAAACGATCTTTAATTTGTACCGCGAC
>CAYZRM010000143.1:0-2292 GCA_964480845.1 uncultured Coxiellaceae bacterium
ATGCCGTGAACTCGTCCAGCTCAATTTCTATGAGCTTGCTAGCAGGTTTATTTGAAGAGAACATAAAGCTAGCATCAGGACGTGCTTCTCTAAGTTTTGTGGCGACGAGTTCTTCTTGTGCAAAAAAAGCAGCAACAAGTTCTTCTTCGGTGAGGGTATTGCTGAGCTCTAGTTCATTATGTTTTCTTGAGTTCATGATGTCCCGGCGTGACTTCTAAAATAAAGGTAATGGGACCATTATTGCACAGTTCAACTTGCATGTGGGCTCCAAATTCACCAGTTGCTACGTTGGGGAAATGCTTTTTTGCATAATCTACTAGCTCAAAGAATAAAGGCTGGCTAGTGGACGGTGGCATGCTAGTAGAGAAGCCAGGCCGAGTACCCTTGCTAGTATCTGCTGCTAAGGTGAATTGAGGTACTAGCAAGAGGCCACCCTGCGTATCTTTTAGGCTGAGATTCATTTTGCCTGCTTCGTCTGGGAAGATTCGATAATTGAGTATTTTGTTGATTAAAGCGTGGGCTTGTACCAAGGTGTCTGCTTTTTGTATTCCTATTAGTGCAAGAATGCCGTTCTGTATAGATCCAATTATATTGCCTTTAACTTGTACATGAGCGTGGCTAACCAGTTGAATGAGGCCTATCATGAGGGATATTTAAGCTCTAATGAATGAAAGGGGAGAGTATTCTAATTAATATCGATGAAAATTGTTACCCTTAGGATGAAAAAAAATCATCTGTGAATTAAGGGGGTTACTCGATAGAATAGGCAGCAATAAGGTAATGAATTTTTTAGGGGAAAGTAATGAGTAAAGCAAAGGGTAGCGAACACGTCAGGAAGATGATAGAAGATAATGCAGTTGAATACGTCGATTTGCGATTTACTGATTTGCGTGGGAAGGAGCATCATGTCACGCTTCCTCAAAATAAGATTGACGATGCTTTCTTCAAATATGGTAAAGCGTTTGATGGTTCTTCTATTGCGGGATGGCGAGCGATTAATGATTCAGACTTATTGTTAATTCCAGACACTACAACCGCTGTTATGGATCCTTTCTGTGAGCTTCCTACGTTAATTATTCGTTGCGATGTGACAGATCCTATTTCTGAGCAAGCATATGATTTAGATCCACGTGGCGTAGCAAAGCGTGCAGAAAAATATTTGTCCGAAAGTGGTATTGCTGATGTATGTAATTTTGGTCAAGAAGTCGAATTCTTTATTTTCGAAGATGTGCGTTGGAAGGTGGCAATGAATGGCTGTTCTTATCATGTTGATTCCGATGAAGCTGGCTGGAATTCAGATAAGCAAATGGAAAATGGTAATTTAGGTCATAGACCTCGTGTAAAGGGCGGTTATTTCCCTGTGCCACCGGTAGATTCTTCTCACGATTTGCGTAGTGCAATGTGTAATGCATTGATGATGATGGGGTTAGTGCCAGAAGTTCATCATCATGAGGTGGCAACCTGCGGTCAAAATGAAATTACCACGCGCTATAACAGTTTGCTAAATAAATGTGATGAAATGCTGACATTTAAGTATGTGTTGCATAATATTGCGCACATGCATAATAAAACAGTGACCTTTATGCCTAAGCCATTGGTGGGTGATAATGGTAGTGGGTTGCATTGTCATCAATCTTTATCTGATAAGAATGGTAAAAATTTATTTGCGGGCGACGGTTATGCTGGTTTGTCAGAAATGGCGCTGTATTACATTGGCGGTATTGTTAAGCATGCACGTGCATTAAATGCTTTTACTAATGCAACAACCAATAGCTATAAACGTTTAGTACCTGGTTTTGAAGCGCCTGTTACCATGGTTTACTCTGAAGGTAATCGATCAGCGGGTATTCGTATTCCTCGCGTATTCAATGAAAAAGAGAAGCGTATTGAAGCACGTTTCCCTGATGCATTGTGTAATCCTTACATGGCATTCTCTGCGCTATTAATGGCTGGCTTAGATGGTATTAGAAATAAAATCCATCCAGGTGAGGCAGTGGATGTTAATTTATATGATTTACCTTCTGAGAAAGTGAAGAGTTTCCCAAGCTTATGTTCCTCTTTGGATCAAGCATTAGATGCATTGGAGCAGGATCACGAGTTCTTATTGGTGGGCGGTGTGTTTAATAAGGAAATTCTTCAGTCCTATATTGAAGTAAAACGTGAAGAAGTGACACAGCTAAACATGACCACTCATCCAGTTGAATTTGACTTATATTATAGTTTGTAATGATGACAACACTAAAAGTAGCTACTTGGAATGTCAATTCTCTGCGCGTGCGGTTGCCGCACGTG
>CAYZRM010000144.1:0-2290 GCA_964480845.1 uncultured Coxiellaceae bacterium
CAGACCAGCAATATTAATATTTGTTTCTGCCTGCAACTCACGTATACCTGTTGGACTCGTCACATTAATTTCTGTTAAGTAATCACCGATGACATCAATACCGACAAAAAATAGTCCTCGCTCTTTAAGCGTAGAACCCACTTGATCAACTATCCACCTATCTCTTTCACTTAATGGCTGAACACGTCCTTTTGCACCCATTGCTAAGTTACCACGCCAATCACGCCCTTGGGGAACACGCGCTAATGCATAAGGCACAGGTTCGCCACCAATGATTAAAATACGCTTATCGCCTTGCTGAATTTCAGGAATATATTGCTGCGCAACAATATAACGCTGCTGATTATCTGTTAATAAATCAAAAACAGCATTAGCATTTACATCATCAGCCTTTAAACGAAAAATAGAAGAGCCACCCATACCATCTAATGGCTTGCAAACAATATCGCCGTGCTCCTGCCAAAAAACATGCAACATTTCTTTTGATTGAGTGACCAGATGAGGGGGGGCAGCACTGAGGAAAAAATGTCGTGAACATCTTTTCATTTGCATCTCTTAATGCTTGCGGACGATTAGCAATCACCACACCACGCTGCTCGGCATGCTCCAGAATATAAGTGGTATAAATATATTCTTGATTAAATGGTGGATCTTTGCGCATCAAAATAATATCTAAATCCATTAATGGCAAAACAATAATCTCACCTATTTCAACCCATTTTTTTTCATCTTTAAATACCGTTAATTTTCTTGCTTCACCGTAAGGCACACCATCTTTAATAAACAAGTGAGCCTGCTCAAAATAAAATATTTCGTATTGACGGTCCTGCGCTTCCCAAAGCATGGCAAGCGTACTATCTTTGTGATAGTTAATAGATGTGATGTCATCCATCACCATACCCAATCTAATCATTTATTAGTTTCATCCTTAATCTCTCTAGCTGCCGCTAACATACTTAACTGAGCGACCAATCCATACATATAGAAACGATTTTGACAAGCGCCAGGCGCTGCATTCTGATCTGGCTGATGACAAGAGGTATTAAATGCCAATGGCTCAAATTTCATACCTGGTGCATTTAGATTTTCATCCACACCTCTATTTTGGTGAATACGATAAAAACCACCTGCCACTGTATCACCCCATAAATACACCACTGGCTCTGCAACTGCTCGCTCTTCTCCAAAGGTTTCAAAAGTATAAACACCTTCTTGGATAATCACCTTATCGACTGATTGACCACCTTTAATAGTAGACATGCGCGTACGCTGTTTACGATTCATGGAGGTAAGCTCATCCATACTACGCACTGTCATCACTGCCATACCATAAGTGCCTGCATCTGCTTTCACAATCAAAAAAGGTTGATGCTTAATACCATACTCAGCATATTTTGCTTTAATATCAGCAAATAATTGTTCAGCATTAGCGATTAGACAATCAAGACCATCTTGTTGCATAAAATTCAATTCGCCACATTGACGAAACAAAGGCGCCACCAACCACGGATCAATACTAAATACCTTTGCGAACTCATCTACCACTTCAGCATAATACTGAAAGTGTCCAGACTTTAAACGTTGACTCCAACCTAACTCTGCTGGCGGAATCAGTGGATGCTTTAACCCTTGCAAAATAGCAGGAATACCGCTGGATAAATCATTATTTAACAGAATCGCATGAGGACAAAATTCATCCACATATAAATGATCATCCTTACGCAATAGCGGCTGTATTACTATGCTGCTTCCTGAAGGTAAATCTATTTCAGTACGTTCGGTTATTTCATCAGAGATCATGCCAAAACGCACATCGAAGCCGCCATCCTCAAGGATGCGCTGTAGAGTTTTCACATTTTCCCAATAATATAAATTCCGTGTATGACTCTCAGGAATAACCAAAATCCGCTTTGCTTCCGGCACCATTTTCAAAATAATCTTTTTAGCAGCCTCTACTGATACATATAAAAATTGAGGATTGAGATTATTAAATCCAGCTGGGAATAAATTCATATCAATCGGTGCCAACTTAAACCCTGCATTACGCAGATCAACCGATCCATACACCGGCGGCAAGGTTAACTGCCACTGTTTTTCAAACCATTCATTTACTGCTGCATACTGACTTAGTAAGTGCTTTTCAAGTTGGCGTAATGGCTGTGTTAGCTCTGCATGAATCGGTGATAATTGTGAATCAAACATAGTCGTTTCCTCAGTGAAATCTCTTGCACTAACACACCATGGTTTCCTGGCATTTTTTTAGCACAGTCAAATGTGATATAAATTCTTT
>CAYZRM010000145.1:0-2140 GCA_964480845.1 uncultured Coxiellaceae bacterium
ATTATAGCATATTTATTGACCAGAATGTGCTATTTAAGCACCATTAAATCATAAGGTTACATTTAATAAGCAATGAAGTATAGCATTCTATACCTTGATTTTACTTTTATCAAAAACTAGAATTTCTGCACATATTACTTACAACGAGGATATAAATAATGAAAAAAACACTAGCACTAACCACCCTGTTACTCAGCTTATCTGCAACCAATAGCTTTGCAAAAATGAGCCTCCCAGAAGGTCAGCAATTTGTAGCAGGAGAAGATGTGTTTGGCGTCATCACCAACATAGCTGTTAATCAAGATGATGTCATTGTTTCCTTTAAAGCTAATCAATATGCAAAATCATTCACTGAAACAAGAATAGTTATCGAGGGTAACGAAAGACCAATTGGCCTCGCTCTCTTATCCGCAGTAGGCAAAAAAGCATCATTACATGCAGACAATGACCCTCATTACGTTAGAACCATTGTTATTACTTCTGACGAAAATCTATCTCCTGGCAAATCTCAGCAGTAGGCCCTGAGCAAACTGGTTGCCACCCATCCCCCGGGAGATGGGTGGTCATCAAACCAAAAAGCGATAGTCGCCCTACCTAAACCAACCCTTCATCGAAATGATGAATCGATAAAATAGTTCCCCATTGCCTACATCCAGGACAATGCCAATGCATTGTTTTCCCTGCTAATCCGCAAGAATTACATTGATAATTTGGCTTATTATCAACCACTTTTTTCATCAATTTATGCAGAATAAATAGATCTTGCTTTGCCTGCCCTTCTTTTGCATTAAGAAGATATAAGTCAACCAAAGCATATAAACCGCGCAGCGACGGATAACGCCGCACATAATCAGCTACAAATTGAGCTGCCACTTCGCTACCACGCCAACGCTTGATCTGCTCTGTCAGAATCAAAACCGCGGGTATTTGAGGATATTTCTCAACGAGATCCTTCAAATAAACAACAAATTCTTCTTTTTGATCTAAATGCTCATAACAACTGGCTAGTAAATCCAATGATTCAGTAAGATAGGATGGATTTTGATCTTTAATTCTTTTTAATATTTTTATGGCTGCTTTATATTCTTGAGCCTCTATTTTTAATTTAGCCTGTAATAAACTAGCACGCACACATGCTGGATCAGCATCAATCGATTGATCTAAATAATTAGCTGCCATTTTTACATCATGTTTAGCAAATGCTATCTCGGCTAATTCACAGTAATGCTGTGCAATAACAGGCTGCATATTTTGGCGAGTCACGGCTTCATATTTACCTGCCATTTCAATCGCTTTTTGCCAATCTTTTTCTTGCTGGTAAATATCTAATAGCGTATACAAAGCTTGTGCGGAATGAGACTTAGCACTGACTAACTCTAAAAAAATACGTTCAGCTCTATCTAATACACCAGCACTTAAATAATCTTGCCCCAACTCAAACATAGACTGCTCACGGTATACGCGCTCTAACTGTGGTCTAGCAATTAAATTTTGATGGATGCGTATCGCTCTATCTACTTCTCCGCGACGCCTAAATAGTTTAGCAACAGCAAAATGCGTTTCTACCGTATCGCTGTCTATTTCTAGCATTTTGATAAAGACATCAACTGCTTTATCGGTTTCTTCATTTAATAAAAAATTCAAACCGACAAAATAATCTTTAGGTAAGAATTTTTTCTGTACATCAGCTTCCTCTTGTGGACGCGCACGATAACCTAAGTACCAGGCAATACCGATAGACAATAAAACAAGAAAAAACTTAATGACCATTACACTTTATCCTGTAGTGGGATTGCACGTAAGTTTTCGATTTCTTTTTCAGCCAAGTGTAAACGTTGGCGTAAGCGATAGGCATGTAGTTTAGATTTTATTAGCATCCAAAAGCCGACTAACATGCCGATTAGGCAGCCTAGGGCAAAAACGAGCACCAATAGCAATGAAAGTGGTAAAGCGTTTTGACCAAAGTAATAGTTAATAGTGACCGATTCGGAGTTAAGGGTAGCAAAGGTGGTACCGAACAGGATGATAACCAGTAAGAAAAAGTAGCTTATAATACGCAAATCTTGCCTCCTAAATTGGTGATATCGCTGCTTGTTACTCGCAAAAAACTGCTTTCATAATGAGCGAAGCTATCGCCGTC
>CAYZRM010000146.1:0-2091 GCA_964480845.1 uncultured Coxiellaceae bacterium
ATCCACCGCTGACTGTACCGTCGTTGAAGTAACAGTTGGGTCAGCATCACATTCTTCTAACCGATTCTCAACCCCATCTTGTAAATCTGACTGAATACCCGACTTATCAACTTCCTCAACAACAGCATCTGGCCCGTAGGCATCTTGGCCTGTCTGGTTGCTTTTTTGATCTAACCCTCTTGCTGCTGCCATAAACACTACCCCCTACTGCTCTATCTTTTTAGTTATAATATACTCAAACATGTCTATTATGGCAGAAAAATAATAAATATCCAGCATAGATATCAATACAACCAAGACTAACGCCCTGCATCTAACAACATATCTGCGCAGGGCACCGCCCTCTAATTAAATGCCTTCCCGTATTCTAGTGCTGGCAAACCCAAATGTTTCGCGACTGTCTGGCCAATATCGGCAAATGTCTCACGTATCCCTACCGGCCCAGGCTTAATAGCCGGCCCGAATGCCAATACTGGCACACGCTCACGTGTGTGATCAGAACCAGCGGCTGTTGGATCACAACCATGATCAGCTGTCACTACGGCCATATCACCCGCTTTTAATTGCGCCTCGAATTCTGGCAACCAACTATCTAAATCTTCTAATGCTTTTGCATAACCGACCACATCACGCCTATGGCCATAAACCATATCAAAATCAACCAGATTTACAAATACAATGCTATTATCCGGCGCAGTCTTGGCCTCTTCAATAAGCGCTTTAAACAAAGCATCATTACCGTTTGCCTTAACTGACTTAGTGATGCCTTGATGGGCATAAATATCCGCTACTTTACCAATAGAAATTACCTGCCCACCTTGACCTGCTAATACATCTAACAAAGTCGGCGCGTGTGGCGGCGTGGCATAATCACGACGATTTCCTGTACGCTGGTAGCTACCTGGCTTGCCTAAGAATGGGCGCGCAATCACTCGACCAATATTATATTTATCAACCAGTTCACGAGTCACTTCACAAATATCGTATAAACGCTGCAATCCGAATGCTTCTTCGTGAGCAGCAATTTGGAACACACTATCAGCAGAGGTATAAACAATAGGCATACCTGTCTTGACATGCTCTTCGCCCAACTCCTCAATGATCACTGTACCAGAAGCATGATGATTGCCTAGAAATCCAGGCACACCGGTTCTTTCTTTAAGCTCATTTAATAACTCTTCAGGAAAGCTAGGAAATGTTGGTGGAAAATAGCCCCAATCAAACAGCACGGGCACACCTGCCATTTCCCAATGTCCACTTTGTGTATCCTTGCCGTGACTTAACTCATCAGCACAACCATAAGCAGCCTCAATGACGGCATGCTCATCTAAACCAGGAATACTAATCCCTTTACTAATCATTGCAGCCCCATTCAACCCTAAGCGAGTAAAATTAGGTAAACGCAATGGACCCTGGCGTACGCCTTCTTTATCGGCTTTACCAGCAGCACAATATTCTGCGATGTGACGCAGTGTGTCAGCTTTTTCATCACCATACTTAGCAGCATCGGAGGTTGCTCCTAAGCCAAATGAATCCATCATAATAATAAATGCGCGTGCCATAAGACTAAGCCTGTAATTTGCAATAAGTTTCACGAATAAAGAAAGAAATGATTAATGCAGCTACTAGCGATAGAGGCATCATTAACATTGCCGTATTAAAATCATGTGCGGTATATACTTTTACACCATTGATAATATCATGTGCGCTACCACGCTCCATTAACCAACCAAAAGCAGGAGGAATAATAAAGCCGCTGGCCATGATACAAAGTGAATCAATACTAACTGCTGTGCTTGTTAAGTAAGATGGGTTCAATTCTGCAATTGTTGGATAGGTGAGCACCTGGGAACTGGTAACTAAACCAATTGCAAAAAACAGAAACATTACCATCGTGAAAGACAAATTGGGCACATACATTAATAAGCACATTGTGACTAGAGAAAGAATCGCACCCGCAATCATAGGGGATACTCGGCGCTCTATATGATCAGAAATCCAGCCAAATAATAAAGAACCGATAATGACGCCAACAAAGAAGATAGTGGTTGCGTAAGAAGCTTGCGCCGCAGTCAAATGATGCACATTAGT
>CAYZRM010000147.1:0-2018 GCA_964480845.1 uncultured Coxiellaceae bacterium
TCGTTTTATGCTCACCGGCGCTGTTCCTTCCCCAGTAAATTCTAATCGCTTGGCAGCTGCATATGATAAGTCAATTATCCGGTGATGAACAAATGGCCCTCTATCATTGATTTTAACAACGACTTGCTTGCCATTTCTTAGATTGGTTACTAATGCATAAGAATGAAGAGGTAGTGTTCTATGTGCAGCAGTTAATTTATTCATATCAAATCGTTCACCACTAGCGGTGCGTTTTTTGTTGAATTTTTTTCCATACCAAGAGGCTGTGCCTTTTGCTTGATAGGTGCTGGTTGAAGTGTTGGCCTGCATGTTCGTACAACCTTGTAGTGCAAGGATGCTTGTAAGGCAAATGATGCTTAATAGGATTTTTTTCATGTTTGTTCTCGCATAAGGTTCAAGTAATAACTAAGTTGATAAACTGCCATCGCATAGAGGTTGCTGTGGTTATATCGTTTGATAACATTGAAGTTGTGCCATCCTAGCCAGTACTCGCTACCGTATTGCGTCTGTAATTTAATTAGAGAGGTTCCCGCTGTATTAGGTGGTATGGTTTGCGTTTTTACTAATGTAGTCAGTGAAATGGGTTTTGGTCTTATTAAGTTAAAAGCAAACTCACCGCCTGCAATCGAAATGGGTGTGGCGATTACTTCATTTCTATGCCAACCATTTTTATGATAGTAATTTGCAATACTCCCAATAATATCAGTCTCATTAGTGGATAAATCAATATGTCCATCGTGGGAGAAATCAACAGCATAATACCTGAAACTGCTAGGCATAAATTGCGGTTGCCCAATTGCGCCAGCGTAAGAACCCATCATATATTTAGGGTCAAATGCTTGTTCACGACTTAGGAGTAGGTATTCTTTTAGCTCGCGTCTAAAAAAACTAGCTCGGCGGTTATTAGAGAATGCTAAATTTACTAATGCATCAAGGACTTTAAATTTACCAGTTTGTCGCCCGTAATTGGTTTCAATGCCAATTGTTGCAACAATAATACTAGCGGGTATGCCATAAATTTTTTCAGCTCTATCAAGTGCTGCTTGGTGGTTTTTCCAAAAATCTAAGCCATTCGCGATGCGAGTAGGGTTGACAAAAATAGCGCGATAAATGTGCCATGGTTTAGGCGTTGCTTTTAGTGCTGCTTGTTGTTTGGGTTCGGAGCGTTTACTAATAGACTCAATAAGAGTGGTAAGTGTTGTTCGGTCAAAATCATACTTCTCAACCATTTGAGTAATAAAGGCCGCAATATGGGGCTCTTGTTTAGAAAAATGACCAATCGCAAAAGCTTGTTGACTAATCAATGTACCAAATAATAGTAAAAGCCAATAATACATTAATCACCCACTACCTTGGGTTTTATATTGTCGGTGAGTAGTTCAGGGCATCGTAAAATAAGTGCGTAAGCACTGAACCGCACTAAATAAGTCATAAATTCTGAGGGTGCAGATGGAGATCTGGCTAGTGTCCAAGCATCATGTGGATTGGTGTTTGCGATGAGATTTTTTGTTTCTTTTTCTCCAAGGTTAACAGCGCTTGCAACTAATAACCAATCTTTAAACTGAGCGTATAAGTCAGTGAGGTATGCATACATCATTTCAGTTGAGCGTTGAATATTAAATCGATCATCGCGCTTGCTATCTATAATTAATCCATAGTCATTTGCTTGTTGTATGGTGATGCCCCATACGCCAGCCGCTTCTGGTGCAGCGACCGTTCCTAGAGCCGTGTAGTTTGAGAGAACGAGTGGTAGTGCCAAAAATGCTGATGGGATATGATATTCATCCAGGTAGTGTTGGATTTTTGGCTGGTCTTCTTTCATTCGTTTTATGGCAGCCAATAAATCTTTTCTATCAAACTCATTGCTGCGAATCTGGTTAATTTCATCAACTACTTCTTGGGTTAAAGGGATATCCATTTGTGCGTTACTAGTTGGCTGGGTTGCGCTCGTAATATCTTCTAATGTCAATGCTGGTAAGGTGTTATTGCTCTCTGCGTGTATTAATGGCGCTAGAGCT
>CAYZRM010000148.1:0-1960 GCA_964480845.1 uncultured Coxiellaceae bacterium
CAATTGAATACAATGTTATTCAGCTTGAAAAGAAATTAGTCCAGGTAGCGCGTTCTTGGGCAGATGATTTAGAAGATGCTCTGATAAAACACCACGGTAATAGTAAAGGCAAGTATTATTTTGAGAAGTATAATAAGGCATTTACTGCTAGTTATATTGAATCTTATCCTGCAGAAGCAGCAATAGCTGATATCCAAAAAATGGAGACACTGTCTAAAGAGAATTCTTTGGGTATGTTGCTATATAAAACCTCTGCTACTACGCTTGGCTTGAAATTATTTCATGTTGATCAAGCAGTAGTACTATCAGATGTTTTGCCCATTCTCGAAAATATGGGATTAAAAATTATAGGTGAAAAACCACATGCGGTGAAACTGAAAGATGGTAATCGCATTTGGATACAAGATTTTGATATGGTATATGCGGGTGCTAAAGATTTTGAAATTGAAAATATCACCGATATTTTCCAAGAATCATTTGCTAAAGTGTGGTTTAACGAAGCTGAAAATGATGGTTTTAATCGTCTAGTATTAGAAGCAAATATTACCTGGCAAGAAACAGCCATGTTGAGGGCTTATACTAAGTATCTAAGACAAACCGGCTTTACTTTTAGCCAAAACTATATAGAGCAAGCTTTAATAAATAATGCTGAAATCACCAAAGCTATTGTTCAGCTATTTGCTTTGCGTTTTGATCCTGCTTATCAGGCTGGCGAGCGTTCAGATTGCAAAGAGATTATTGACTATATTGAGCAAGCGTTGGAAACGGTGAGTAGTTTAGATGAAGATAGAATTTTACGTCGCTTCTTGGAGGTGATGCTGGCTACTTTGCGAACGAACTACTTCCAAAAAGCTGCAAATGGTCAGATAAAATCTTATATCTCATTTAAATTTGATCCAGCAGCCATCTCTGATTTGCCGTTGCCAAGACCAAAATATGAAATTTTTGTTTATTCTCCGCGGGTAGAAGGCGTTCACTTACGTGCGGGCAAAGTGGCGCGTGGTGGTTTGCGCTGGTCAGATAGACGTGAAGACTTCCGTACGGAAGTATTAGGTTTGATGAAAGCACAGCAGGTTAAAAATACGGTGATTGTCCCTGAGGGTGCCAAGGGCGGTTTTGTGGTTAAAACACCTCAATCTGCTGAAATGAGCCGCGATGAGTATATGAAAGAGGTGATTGGTTGTTACTCTACTTTTATTAGCGGTTTGTTAGATATTACTGACAATATTAAGCAAAGAAAAATTATCCCGCCTAAAAATGTGGTTCGCTATGATGCGGATGATCCTTATTTGGTTGTCGCGGCAGATAAAGGAACGGCAACATTTTCGGATATTGCGAATGGCATCGCGCAGAGCTATGGTTTTTGGCTGGATGATGCGTTTGCATCAGGTGGTTCTGCTGGATATGATCACAAGAAAATGGGTATCACTTCACGAGGTGCGTGGGTATCTGTTCAGCGTCATTTCCGTGAGCTTGGCATGGATCCGCAGAAAGATGACTTCACTGTTGCTGGTATTGGTGATATGAGTGGTGACGTGTTTGGTAATGGCCTCTTAATGTCTAAGCATGCTAAATTAATTGGTGCATTCAATCACTTACACATTTTTGTTGATCCTAATCCTAACCCTGAAGTGTCGTACGAAGAAAGAAAGCGTTTATTTGCGTTACCACGTTCTTCCTGGAGCGATTATAACCCAGACCTAATTTCTAAGGGCGGTGGTGTATTTAATCGATCAGCTAAATCAATTAAGTTAACACCAGAAATGAAAGAGGTATTAAATACCAAGAAAGATTCTATGGTGCCTACAGAATTAATCCGTACTATCTTGAAAGCGCCGATTGATTTAATTTGGAATGGCGGTATTGGTACATTTGTCAAATCATCACAGGAATCACATGCTGACGTTGGTGACCGCTCTAATGATTTAATTCGTTTAGATGCAGAGGAAATAAGCGCACG
>CAYZRM010000149.1:0-1902 GCA_964480845.1 uncultured Coxiellaceae bacterium
TTCCGTGTGTTAGGTGCTGATGCAGTGGGCATGTCAGTAGTAGCTGAAGTGTTAATTGCTAGACACTGCGGTATGAGGGTGGCCTGTGTAGCAGCTATTACTAACTTGGCAGCAGGGATGGATAGTGAAAAGATTACACATGAAGGAACGCTGCATTATGGCGAGATAGCTGCACGTAAACTAACTAAATTAGTGCCAGCTTTTATTAAGGAAATTAGTAGTGGAATGGTCTGACGCTGCCAGGACATACATTAACGCTTTAAAGCCGGTTGATGTTACTCCGGCTTTGAAGCAAAAGTTAATGGGTTTGATTGATTTAACTAGCTTAAATGAGGCTGATACAGATAGTAGTGTCATGGCTTTGTTTGAAAAAGCGCACAATGTGTTAGGCTATGTTGCGGCTGTTTGTATTAATCCATCTTTTGTATCATTAGCGGCAACTCAATTTAATGGTTCCCCTATCAAAGTGGCAACGGTTATTAACTTCCCTCATGGAGATCATTCATTAGACGTTGTACTTGCCGAGATTAGCCGTGCTTTACAAAGTGGTGCGCAGGAAATTGATGTTGTTTTTCCTTACGAGCGCTATTTGGCTGGGGAGCGACAATATATTAGGACATTTGTTGAGGCATGTAAGGCGGCTTGTGGTCATGCGGTGACATTGAAGGTAATTTTAGAGACTGGGGCATTAAGCGATTTAGCGATCATTGCAGATGCTAGTTACGATGTATTGGCGGCTGGGGCGGATTTTATTAAGACATCTACCGGTAAGATTGCTGAAGGGGCAACCCTTGAGGCAGTTGCAACCATGCTATTGGTAATCAAGCACATACAGACACAGTTGCATCATCCTGTTGGGCTGAAGGTGTCAGGTGGAGTGCGAACAATAGAGCAGGCGGCACAGTATCTTGCGTTGGCTGAATCAGTGTTGGGTGCTTCTTGGATAGGTGCAGAACAATTTAGATTAGGAGCTAGTCAGTTAGTAGATGCTTTATTGGCATCATGACTACTTGAAGTGGGCACCTGCTGTTAAGCAGGCTGCCTTGTTTTGTACCCCGTTTCGCCGCGTTTTTCTGAATTAACAAAGAGTTAGGCTTAGGTTGCCTTTTCTTTGTTATCTAAACCATCTTCAATATCACATTTATAGGTAGATAACTGAAGGTGGTTTGTTTAAAATGCCGGCATCCAATAACGGGGGTTCTGCTTTATGTCGAGTCACATACATAGACAAGAAAAAACGGTCCACACGAAACTTGCTTGGTTAGTCACATTAATAGCTTCTCTCTTTTTCTTCTATGAATTCATACAGATGAATCTCTTCAATGCGATTAATACGCAATTAAGAGAGGCATTTCAGCTAGATGCTATTCAGTTAGGCCAATTGTTTTCCATGTATTTTTATGCAAACTTTCTCTGCTTATTTGTGGCGGGTAATTTGCTTGATCGTTTCTCCACCCGGAAATTAGTCTTATTTGCAGCGACGCTATGCACGATTGGTACCTGGATGTTTAGTGCAGCGTCTGCTTATTGGGTGGCAGCTGTCGGCCGTTTTCTGGTCGGTGCAGGCGCTTCTTTCTGTTTCCTAGGCTGTATTCGCGTTGCATCTCGCTGGTTTGCTCCCCACAAAATGGCTTTTGTAACCGGCGTTGTCGTGACGATGGCAATGTTAGGCGGCTTAATTGCTCAGGCACCTTTTTCTATGCTAGTTGAGTATTTGGGTGATTGGCGTCAGGCATTGTATATCAATGCAGGGCTAGGTATTGCTATCATTGTTGCCATTTTTTGCCTAGTACAAGATTATCCACCTGATGCCGGTGAAGAGGCTAAAGTTCAGCAGCAAAAAATCAAAGAATTAAGTTTATTGCAGTGCTTTAAATTAGCAGCATTAAACCCACAAAATTG
>CAYZRM010000150.1:0-1725 GCA_964480845.1 uncultured Coxiellaceae bacterium
TCGGATTTCATGCGTGACCGTCCCATTTGCCAACCTCTTTTTAAGTGTCCTATCAAGCCCTCTATGCCTGAACGGCGATTGATCAGCTCAGATAAGCGTTCAGGTGGTAGCGGATTATCTGGCGCATTGTTTAATTTTCGCACCGGCCGTTGTAGTGCAACTTCTTGTACTTTTAAGTCTAATAAAAATTTCTCATTATCTTTTCGGTAGTATCCTTTATCTGCCCCTGCAGAAATAATAGGTTGTTGGAACGTGTTAAGATGGGCCCTGATCATGGGTTTCAATGCTTCCGGATCTGGCATACGGACTGAATAATTGGGAACAGACCATAAAAAATTACCCTCTATGCGACCTATCTGGAATTGCCTGCCAAACTGAATAGCTTTGCTTTCTTTTTGCTTATTAAAAACATCTACTTCATCTAGATGAAAGGAAAATATTTTGCTTGTTTTAACGGCTGATTCAAAATTGTGCTCAAATGTTTCTGAAACATATACAGGTGCTTTGGTAATAAATTGCCTCACTAACTCTTGTTCGCGCTTACTTAAGTTTTCAAAAATAAAAGGTTCTTGTAAGCGATGAGCATCTGTTAGCACCTTTTGCGTTGCTTCACTCACCGCTCGCCATAATTCAGTCTGGGCTTTCGCTTTTAACTCAGCATGTCGGGCAGATTTTTTTCGCTTAGTGAAAAAATAATTGCGCGATAATCCTTTAACTACCTTAAGCTCAACTTGCTTTTCATTGTTAGCAGATTGACGGAGCCCGTTTTCAATGAGTAAGTCATCTACTCGATTTGCTATCTCCGCCATCTTAACCATCATATTGGATATAGACGGATATTTTATATCAGGCTCCTGTATCGTTGAATCAATATCAATATGCTCTGGATTTGCAAAGCGCTTTCTTGCCGCCACACGGGCTATTTCATTCGCTAAAAAACACTGCGTTTCCGGTGAAAGACGAGAGCGAAAGTCTTCTATTTTGGTATGGTCAGGACAGCTCCAATCTGCCATTATCGTCTTACCACAAAATACTTGATAGACAGCATTATCCTTAATGTGTTGTTCTATCCCTCTATCTGTTTCATTCAATAACTGCTGTAACAAATAAACTGATAAATGAATCCGTAAATTTAGCTTCCTACCTAACCACCACTTCTTTTGATCTGTTGATCGCTTCAGATCTGGCAATACTAGGTCGGCTAGCTGTTGCCAGTTAATCGCATTCCCTAATTGGATTAGCGCATGTTGATTAGATACGCTGATAGTGACAGTAGTTGATCCCATCACTTGATTCAAACCATCGACATTAAAACCCATTACACCTTCCTTGGTTTCTCTATGATCACCCTGCCATTTGTTCTGCTATTTGTTGTAGTAGTGTATCTTCTTGTATGGTCTCTAATGCCCCTTTATAAATATCAAAAATAGCCTCTGGTGTTAACGGTTTTGAAGTAGAGGTCATATGCTTTAATGCCAATTCCGTCAGCGTCAGTGCTGAAGTGGTTTCTCGCAAAGATGCCTCCAGCATCACCTCAATCAAACCAGCATTATCATCATTTAACGAAATAGAAAAATCATCTCCCATTGCTAAAATTTCTTCCTCCATCTTAGATACTTGCTTCTTATTTTTTGCCATGTCGGCGTCTCCTTTATTCAAAAAAGGTCTATCTTACTCATTTATGACTGGAAAAGGAGAGGTTTTTGTAAATTTAGCGACAGCCAC
>CAYZRM010000151.1:0-1684 GCA_964480845.1 uncultured Coxiellaceae bacterium
TAGGCTGCAGACCAACAGACATACTAATTTGGTTATGATCAAATCCATTATTATGCCTATAAGAAATGGCACGGCTAGTAAACATAGAGGCATAGACGTGCTTGATTGCCTCTATCACATTATCTAGACCTTTGATATTCAGATAAGTCTCTTGAGCACCCGCGAAAGAAGCATCCGCCAAATCTTCTGCTGTTGCAGAAGACCTGACCGCAATCGCTACTTTACGCATTTTGGTATACGCTAAAGCTATTTCTTTTTTAAGTTCTTTAGAAAATGGCGTTTTTAGAATCCAGCGTTGAATTTGTGCGCTGGCTTTTTGTAAAGCCGCTACATTATTCACTTTTAATTTAGCAATTACTTCAGCGATCCTATCGCTTAAACCGTCTTGAGCCATAAACTCTTTATAGGCTTCAACTGTAGTAGCATAACCATGGGGAACTTTAATACCTATACGTGTCAAATTTTGAATCATCTCGCCAGTAGATGCGTTTTTTCCGCCAACTATATTGCCGCTTTGTAAATCTACCTGATTAAGACTAATCACATATTTCATTGGCTGCATCCCTATCATCCTGATTAACTATGTAGTATCACAAAATACCTAGTGCAAGCAATAAAGGAAAATCACCACCAGCCGTCTATAGCATTTAGCTAGTTTCTGTTTATAATAAGCCTTACCACTGGTTGGGAATTTAGTTCAATGAGCTTTTTAGATGAGATATCTTTAAACGATGCAATCACCCTTTATTACGAGAAACTAAACGCCACCCAAAATGGCGACCTCCTCACCCTTATCGCTTTAAAGAAAAAATATCCGGAACTGTTTAATAAAGCTAACGAATCGCAAATTATAGATGTGATTCAATATGCAAAGTCATTCCAAACAAGCAGCCATTATAAGGAATTGCAGCGAAAAATCATGCGTGAGCGACTCTATTTGATTAAGGATGAATAAGCTATGCTGCCTCGTGCGTTATCCCTTTTCGTAGTATCACAAAAACCTTGCAAGAAATTAGTGCCTCATATTAAAAATCCTAAAGTTTCAAATTTAATCCATTTTCTACACCGTCCTTATACAGTACATGGAAATGGCAGCACGGCAGATGCGGTGAGACATGAACTAGCAACGGGTGAACTATTGTCTAAACATAGTCATTTAGAAAAAGCGATCACAGCTAGGGATAAATTATCATTTTTCCTCAGCCACAGAGAGTTAGTTGGTGATGAAGAGCGTGAATTTATCCAACATATTAGAAATGACTTGCAGAAAGCATTAACAGAACAGCCATGGGACAAAGCACTGCCGGGTAGAAAGAAACTATAGCCTGAAAGAGTTGCTTTATAAGCAAATCATACTACTCTTGCAGGCCAAGCAATTACTTATCTAGTGCCATCATACCTTGGGGTGGAAAACGCTCCCCAGCTGCTATTCCTGGCTTAAATAATTCATTTAAACGTGCAATTTCATCTTCTGTTAATATTAAATCAGTCGCTTGCACATTTTCTTCTAAATATTTTTCTCGCTTAGTTCCTGGAATAGGCACGACATTGGACTTAGACAGCACCCAAGCTAAT
This sequence comes from uncultured Coxiellaceae bacterium, assembly GCA_964480845.1. Taxonomy (GTDB): domain Bacteria; phylum Pseudomonadota; class Gammaproteobacteria; order DSM-16500; family DSM-16500; genus Aquicella. The sequence continues at coordinate 1,576 of CAYZRM010000151.1, forward strand.
GACAACTGTGCTGGTGTACAGCCCTTACTCGCAGCCATTGCTGCTAACTGACCAACCAAATGACGATTTTTCTCAATATTTTCCTGTTGAAATCTAGGTGTTAATAACC
>CAYZRM010000152.1:0-1544 GCA_964480845.1 uncultured Coxiellaceae bacterium
TGATTAATAGGTGATTATGACGAAATTAATGATGCCGGTATCAGAGTATATTTGGGATACCAAATATCGTTATCGACAAAACGGGCAGTTGGTAGATCAAACAATAGAGGACACTTGGCAGAGGGTGTCGCGTGCGGCTGTGAGGCCTGAGCAATCAGCAGTGCAGTCACATTTTGAAAAGTCTTTCTATGACATGTTGAGTGATTTTAAATACTTACCAGGTGGCCGTATTTTGGCAGGCGCGGGTACCAGTCATTTAGTGACATTGTTTAATTGCTTTGTCATGGATATTCCCGAAGATTCTATGGCGGGCATATTTAATGCCTTGCAAGAAGGCGCGCTTACATTGCAGCAAGGAGGCGGCATTGGGTATGATTTTTCCGTTCTGCGTCCTAGAGGATCGCTTGCTAAAAATACTGGATTAATTGCCTCCGGACCTGTCTCTTTTATGCGAATCTGGGATGCGACTTGTGCAGTGCTATTATCAACTGGCGCAAGGCGGGGTGCAATGATGGGGGTCTTACGCTGTGATCATCCAGATATAGAGGAATTCATTGCTGCAAAAGCTAATCCTGTGGAGCTTAGACATTTTAATGTTTCTGTGATGGTATCTGATGCATTTATGCAGGCTGTTAAACAGAATGAAGAATGGGCATTGGTTTTTCCTACAGATGAAGTGGATAGCGAAGTTATTTATCGTTCTTGGGGTAAGTTAAGCGATCCCGTGCCTTGCCGCATTCATAAATATGTCAATGCACGTCAATTATGGCAGAAAATAATGCGGGCAGCTTATGATTATGCTGAGCCAGGTGTACTGTTTGGCGATACTATTAACCGTTTTAATAATCTCTGGTACAGGGAGCAAATTAATGCCACTAATCCCTGTGGCGAAATTCCTTTGCCTAGCTATGGTGCATGTAATTTAGGTTCAATTAATTTGACAAAATATGTTCTTCATCCTTTTGCAGAGAATGCAAGTATAGATTGGCTTAGGTTGGAGCAGCTGGTGGAGGTTGCGACACGTTTCCAAGACAATATTGTTGACATTTCCCGCTATCCTTTAAAAAAACAACGTGAACAAGCATTAGGTACGAGGCGTATAGGCGTAGGTGTAACAGGGCTGGCAGATTTAATGGTGATGCTTAACATTCAATATGGTAGTTCAGCTTCTGTAAAGCTAGCAGCGGATATTATGAAAAAAGTAGCTGAGGTAACATGGCGTACCTCGATAGAATTGGCAAGAGAAAAAGGCAAATTTCCTTTTTTTGAATCTAAATATTTGCGTGGAAAATTTATTGAAGAATTGCCGCAAAATATGCGCATGGATTTGGAAAAGTTTGGTGTTAGGAATAGTCATCATAATACCATTGCGCCGACTGGAACAGTTAGTTTGTTGGCTAATAATGTATCGAATGGGATAGAGCCTATTTTTTCAGCGGCATATTCTCGACACGTATTGACGGAAAAAAATACCCGTCAAACATTTAAGGTAGAAGATTATGCTTACCGTTTATGGTGTGAACAAAGAAGGCAAGGAATGCCAT